>CALHBL010000131.1 GCA_937930825.1 uncultured Bacteriovoracaceae bacterium | reverse complement strand
GATATAATGCTTCCTGGTATGAACGGCTACGAACTATGTTCACACTTACAAGAAAGTGAAAAGTTTCGCAAAATTCCATTTGTTGTTCTTTCAACAAAGAGTGGCAGTAGTGCCAGAAGTATGGCCTATAAACTAGGAGCTATTCAATATATTGAGAAGCCTTTTGAGCCCACTGAAGTCAAGGCAATCATTAAGAGTCTAGTGAGGCATGATGAGTTAAATCTTTCGACTATTGAAAATGATGTTGTGATTGAAAAGCATGGCTTTTATATCGATAGACTGTCAGGTTCGACCAAGTTTAATGGAGCTGAAGTAAAAGTCACACATTCAGAGCAATTAGTTCTAATTGGTCTAGTCAAAAACTTTGGTCTCTTATGCAGTAGGGAGTACCTCTTGGAAGAGCTAGAGAGTTCATCTAGTTCGAGAATATTAGATACATATATAAAGTCCCTCAGGCTCTTTCTTGCCCCTTACCCAGTTAAAATCTCTACGGTTTACGCAAAGGGTTATAAAATAGAGGCTATTTAACCTATTGTAATTAAATGGCTAATTGCTTCAATCTGAATATTTACTCAGAATGTATTCACCTTTTCTTCAGAAGTATACTTTACAATTATTGTTAACAGAACAAAGGGGACTCTATGAGTGGTAAAATCCTAGTCGTGGAAGATACGAAGGCATTAAATCTACTTTTCACTAAAATGATAGAAAAGAATGGAATAGCGGTTGAGTCTTGTTTTGATGGTATTGAAGCTCTATCAAAAATAATCGCGGACGATGAGATAAAGATTATTCTTTTGGATATTATGATGCCAAATCTTGATGGTCTTGCCTTTCTTGAAAAAGCGAAAGACATCCTAATAGAAAAAGAAATAAAAGTTTGTATGCTTTCAGCTTTAAGCGAAACATCTAAGATAGAGGAATGCCTGAATGCAGGTGCTTTAGATTATATTATAAAAGTCTCAGATGAAGAATTAATTATCAATAAAATTAAATTCCTTCTTGGTGAAGGGCCGAAATTTCTTTTTTCAAAAGTGAAGTGCGACTTTAAGGAAAAAATGCTCTGTAACAATAGGGTTGAAGAAGTAAAAATAACCGAAATTTATGAAGATCACATAATTTTTTCTACCAAAGCAAACCTTGAGCTGGATCAAACGATTATTTTTGGCTTAGGTCGTGTAATGAGTCTTGTAAGTACTCAGTCGCATCTTAAATTAAGAGTATTCTCAATTAATGAAGATAGTAAAGAGGTCGTGATTAAGGCGGTATTTATCGGCTTAACAGAGTCACAGATAAAATCATTAAGATCACAAACAGTGAAGGGTGTCGATATAACTGAAAATAGTGAAATTTCAGCTTAATGACCTAGCGGGGGTAGTAAGATGAAGAGTGTAAATATAATTTTTATAGATGATGAACCTGAAATTCTTGCAGCATATGAGAATATGTTTAAAAAGAAGAAGACGCTTGGAAAGTTAGATAAGTTTGCTAAAGTGAAAAAAGAAAAAGTGGCAAATAAAAGTTCAAAACTTTGGGATTCGTTTGATTGTAAAATTCAATTTGCCTCAAATGGGCTAGAGGGTGTTGCAAAAGTTGAAAAATCTCTTGAAGAGAAGAGTCCCTTTCAGATTGCTTTTATTGATATGAGAATGCCTCCAGGAATTAATGGGGCAGAAACAGCAAAGAGAATTAGAGAATTGGACTCTAATATTGAGATCGTATTAATCACAGCTTATAGTGACCTTAACCTCGACGAAATTAATGAAAATGTAGGAAGACCTGATAAGCTAATTTATTTTAAAAAACCTTTCTACAATGAAGAAATACGCCAGATTATTATGAATCTCTCTTCAAAATATGAGAATGAAAGAATTAAAGAAAGCTTTATCTCTAATGTCTCTCACGAGCTTAGAACACCTCTTGCTTCCATTTCCGGTTTTGCTAGTTTTCTTAAATCAAGTGATAACCTTACTGCTGATCAAGAAGAATATGTCAGTATTATTAAAGATAATTCTGTGCTTATGGAGCAGCTGGTCGATGAGCTTCTCACATCAGTTCAAATGATGAATGGGAAATTTAAAATAGAATTAATCAAGCAGAATCCTGTTCCTATTATTGAATCTGCTGCTAAATCAATGATTCCATTATTTCAAAATATAAAAGAGGTCGACTTCGAAGTTGACCTAGAAAAAGTTGAGTTGAATGTCATGCTTGATGCTACTAAAATTCGTCAAGCGATTCTTAATATTCTTACAAATGCGATGAAATTTACAAAGAAAGGAAAAGTCCGTATTCACTGTTTTTCAGAAAATGGAGATTTCTATTTGAAAGTTTCAGATACTGGAATAGGAATTCCGCAAGACAAAGTAAAACTGATTTTTGATAGATTCTCAAGAATAGAAGATAACCACCACTCTATTCCAGGACTCGGTTTAGGTTTAAGTATAGTAAAAGAAATTGTTTATCATCATAATGCCGATATAATGGTTGAAAGTGAACTAGGTAAGGGATCTACTTTTACTATGAGATTTAAGGGGATTGCATGAAAGGAATAGTATTTAATATATTTGAGGATTTTATTTCTAATACTTTTGATCTTAGTACTTATAATAAGGTACTAGATGAGTCGGAAATGAGTGATCATGTTTTTGTTGGTCCAGAAAGTTATGAGGATTCTGCCTTTTTAAGTTTAGTTAGTTCAGCTGTGAAAATATCCGGCTTGGATATGGATGTCGCAGTAAAAGCTTTTGGTAAATTTTCTTTTGGTAAGTTAGTAACTAAGCTTTCCTATATTACTGATGATTATGATAACCCCACAAGTCTCTTGTTGGACCTTGACCGGATTATTCACGTGGAAGTTCGGAAGTTATATCCTGGTGCTGTCACTCCAGATTTTTCGCCTAAGCTTGAAGGAGATTATGTAATTCTCAATTACACTAGTAAGAGGCAGTTATGTGGATTTTTAGAGGGACTATTAGAGGGGATGGGGGAGTTCTATAAAGTAAAAGTAGAGGTTGATAAATGCAGTTGCATGAAATTAGGAGAAGATTCATGTAAGTATAAAGTCAAGATTAGCTAAGGAGAATGTATGGGAGTTCCCAGCTTAGAGGATATGACAAGGGCTTACAAGAGAGAGAAAGAGGCACGAGAAATACTTGAAAATGATATTGATAAAAAAGCAAGAGCACTTTATCTCTCTCAGAAGTATTTCGCTAATCTCTTTGACTCTATGAAAAGTGGTATGGTCACCTTTTCGAAAGAAGGTATTCTTACCAACTCGAATTTGTTTTTTAAAAATTTTTTTAGTGAGGATCTAATAAATTCCTCACCTGAATTTAGAAAACTTTTTAGAGAAACTAATACTAGAGGAAGAGGTGAGCCTCAATTTTCAGAGTTTGAAATGGGCAAGGATGTGGAGCTGGTTCTTTTAAATAGAGATGAAACCTCTGTAAGTTGCGGCTTTACTCAAATTAAAAATCCTTTAACAAGCTCTGTTGAAATTGCTGTAGTCGTTACTGATTTAACTTCTTCTAAAGTTGTTGCTAGAGAAAAAGCAGAGATGCAAAATAAATTAATAGAAGGTGCTTATCGCGATGGTGTCGCTGAAAATGCAGTTGCTATTCTTCACAATATTGGAAATGTTCTCACGGCGATTATTGGCAGATCAGATAACAACTTAAATCTAAATGGACTTCTTGAGGTTAATAATACTCTTGCTGAGATTGATCTTGAACAAGTCGACCTTTTGGATCTCATAGGCGCTATAAAAGAAGAATTGTCTGATATAAAAGATGGCCTAAGAAAAGATTTTGAATTTGTAAAAGATAAGTCTAATCATATTGCTGAAGTGATTGCTGCTCAACAAAGGTATGCGAACTTAAAGCAAGAGATAAAGTCAAAAATAGTAGTTAAAGACCTTATTGATGATTGCTTACTCATGCATGAAGATAAAATTTTGAAAGAGCATATAAAAATATTTCGAAATGAAGGTTTAGAAGAGATATTTATAGAAAAAAATGGGATGGCCCAAACAATTTCTAATGTCATTGTAAACGCTTGCGAATCTATTCAAGAGAGAGTTTCTGCCTCGGGAATTAATAATGGTGAAATCTCTATATCTTGTGAAGAAAAAGAAGAGAGTATTATTGTAAAAGTTTGTGATAATGGAATGGGTTTAGCTAAAGAAATATCTCATAAAATATTTGAATATGGTTACTCGACTAAAGAGCGTGAGTCAGGTTTCGGTCTTCATAATTGCGCAAATTTTTTAAAAAGGTCAGGTGGAAATATTGAAATAAGAAATAATGAAGGGGATGGAGCTACAGCGATCCTTACAATTCCTAAGTCTAAAGGAGAATAATATGAATATTTTGCTAGTAGATGATAATAGGCATATTCTTAAACTTGTTGAAGAGCATTTGAAAAAATTTGATGTAACAGTGGTTCCCTATAATAGCTCCTTTGAAGCTCTTGCTTTTTTTACTGATAATTCCGATCGTTTTGATTTAGTTATAACTGACATAATGATGCCCGAAATAAATGGTATAGATTTCTGTAGTAAACTGAAGTCTATCAACTCAAGTATACCCATCTTAGCAATTACAGCTGGTGGAAATGGAAGAGGGGATATTGTAAAAGGTGTTATACACCATGAAGCTGTCTTAAATGGAGCAGAAGAAGTTTTACAGAAGCCTTTTGAAGGGGATGAGCTGGAGGACGCAATAAATAGGGTTCTAAGTGCGGCATAATTTCAAGTGAAAATTATTGATTCGATATTAAAAATTATCTAGTAGTGGATAGCAACTTTTTTAAAAGAAGCTAAAGCGCAGCTTTG
>CALHBL010000130.1 GCA_937930825.1 uncultured Bacteriovoracaceae bacterium | reverse complement strand
GCTGCTTGAGTTCCTCTCCAGTAGCGGTGTAAGTCACTTAGAAACTAAAATATAAGACATTCTTATCAGGAGTCCATATGAAACGCCTAAGAATATCTGACGCTTCATAAGTCCCACAAAAATGCTCTGCCCCAGGGCCAGCACTCCACGCTTTGGCCAATAAGCCAGGTCTCTTATATAAAACGTTACTTCCATTATCCTCAAAGCTTGCCCACTCTTTTCCACTTTCAGGAAATTCAAATTTTTGAGGACTTCCAGAGGTTACAACTAAGGAGATGTCTCCCTTCAAGGCCTTAGGCAAGAAGAAGCTTATCATTGCCATTGTTTCTTCTAAAGACTTCCTTGCACCAAGAATATCTTTATCAAGGAGCATTTCTCTATATTCAGACTGTCTGATGACAAAGAAAGTTTTACTAAACTTTTTTGTCATGGCCGGCCAAATTTTTGTGACATTGGACTTCAAGCTCACAAAGCACTGTCCTTCTTGACAAGATTTATCAAAGAACTTCCCTGGAGATTCAAACTCCATCTTTTCCTGAAAGTGAAACCTCTTAGAGTTTTTCGCTCCCATAGATTGAGACCAAAAATAAGAATCCTCTAAGAAAGGTTTCTCGGGGTTACAGCTATCATACTTAAGCAGGCTCTGGTTTCTATCGCCTCGTCCCTCAAGGACTCCAACTTTATAGCCTGACCTTTCAAAGTAATTCCATACAGCAGATCGATCTAAATCAGAGCAGTCTCCCTTAATCTTTTGAGAACCTAGAATTTGACTCATAAAACTCTCGATAGGCTCAGGCCTAAGATTAAAGAGATTATAATCCCACATTGAACCCGTACAGGACATTTGCTCAAGTGGTGTCAACTCAACCGCTGATTCTCTAGCAAACTTAACAAGAGCGATATGTTCATCATCAAGCCCATCGACCTGAATCCAAACAATATGTTTTGCTTTCTTACCAAATATATGGGCCTTAGTTCCTAAAGTATGGCCACGAGAGCAAGAGAAGAGTAAGAAAAAAATACTGAAAAGAGGCCAGTTCATACTTGTTCCTTCTTTAGTGTGAAGATGGTTAAAGCATAGCAAAATGCAACCATCCATAACAATGGACTTAAAGCTAAAATTTTTCCAGATAAATTCATCCAAGTGATAATAAAGCTTAAGATGCTAACTGCTACAATTACAAAAACCCCAATAAAGCGGGGTTTTCCAAACTTCATTAGCTGCTCCCAAAATAATGCCACAGAGAGGACAAACGCTATGCTCATTACAGCTTCTGCGATTTCAAAACCTAAGAAGTTATTTACAGTAAAGAAAACCATACCAGTCAGAAGCATGATTTTTATCATTACACGCTCTTTCTTTTCTTTAAATGAAACTGATTCAAAACCCATAACGCAATTTACAAGAACACTTAGCAATAAAGAACGACCAAAAATAACTGCTCCAAGGCCATGCTCTTTTAGCAGTAGAACTTCGTACTTAAACGAAAAGGCTTGCAGGGCTAAACCTATCATGAGAAAGACTCCCGTAACGCCAAGGTTCCTCTTACGCCAGAAGTAAATACCAAGAAAAATTGATATCATTGACCATATTAAATACATATCTAAGCTTTTTAACATTTCAAACTCAAGTCAGACTAGGTGAAAGGAGCCGCACTTTTCAAACTCACTGAGTCAATTGACCATCAGTACTTGAGAAGTAAAGTCCAAAATATGGTGGAACTACACCGCCCCTGGTAAGGAATTCGAGTGACCCTCAAGTCTTATTAATCGAAATCTCGAACTCAATGCTCTCAAGAGAAGATTCTCGTTTTATATTCCATACTTATCCACTATCCTAGTGGTGTAAATATCACTATAGCAAATAACTAGAGACTAACAGATTAAGGAGTTTATCATGTATGCAAATGCGACGCGAGAAATTATGTGGAATATCCCGCCTTCCTTCAAGTTTGCGATGTATGGGCTACTCATACTATCCACGATTATCATGATAAAAGGCTTTGTTAATAAGTATCAATTTATTACCCAAGGCCAAAGCATAAAGTCTCTTCTTCCTGAGAAGTTAAATTGGAAGGCATTTCTAAATACAATTTTCTTCACGGGTAAAGTGACGAGAAATACTAATGTTGGAATTTTTCATTCATTAATCTTCTATGGTTTTGTTATTCTTTGGATTGCCACAGATCTTGTTGCTATTCACTATGATACACCCTTCAAAGTTTTTACAGGTACAACTTATATTGTTGTTTCTTTCTTAGCGGATATGGCAGGGCTTGCTATACTTCTTGGACTGGCTTTAGCTTTTCACCGTAGATACATCAAGAAACCCGACTATCTTTCTTCAACAAACCCCAATCAAGAGCTCTTCATGTATGCGATGCTGGTCTCTCTTGTTGTAGTTGGCTACTTCATGGAAGGGTTGAGAATTTTAGGTACTGGGATGCCAGCGGGAGAACAAGCGTGGGCGCCTGTTGGTTGGCTACTAGCTAAGATATTTGGCGGATTTAATCTTAGTGACTCTACTTTGGCCACGTCATATAGAGTGATGTGGTTCTTTCACATGGCCAATACTATGGTCTTCCTTGCTTCTCTTGGATGGAGTAAGTTTAGTCATATTATCATGCTTCCCATCGCTGCACTCGTTACACCTCCCATGAGAGGAGGACTATTAGAGCCAATGAACTTTGAAGATGAAAACGCTGAAACATTTGGCCTTGGAAAATTCTCAGAGCTTACTATGAAGAATAAGTTTGACCTACTTACCTGTGTTGAGTGCGGAAGGTGTACTGAGGTTTGTCCTGCTAACGGAGCTGGTAAGCCCCTTGATCCTAAGAAAATTATCACTAAAGCTAGAGACTTTTCTTTAGCAAATATTAACTCTGAAACGAAAGATATTGACCTTTGGGCAGAAAATCCTATTTACAGTGCCACTGAACTAGACTCATGTACAACTTGTGGTGCCTGCATGGAAGAATGCCCGGCCAATATTGAACACGTCAATATTATTATGGAGGCCAAGAGGTACAAGACCCTTACTCTTGGTGAAATTCCTCCAGCAGCAGCTGATGCAGCTAACAAAGTTAGAGTTAATGGCAACCCTTGGGGAATCGCACAAGACGAAAGGTTTAAATGGGCCGATGGACTTGATATTCCTGTCATTGAACCTCAAAAGAAAGTGGACTATTTATACTATGTTGGCTGTGCTGGCTCTTACGATGCGGCTAACCAACAAGTCGTGAAAGACACCGTCATGCTCTTAAAGAAAGCAGGTGTTGATTTTGCGGTAATGGGAAAAACAGAGAAGTGTAATGGCGACCCTATCCGCCGCTTCGGTGACGAATATACTTTCTATGAAATCGCAATTGAAAATATCGCCAATATGAACCAATACCAATTCGATAAAGTTGTCACTCACTGTCCTCACTGTCTCCATACTATTGGCAAAGAGTACGCTAAGTTTGATGACGGTGACTTTGAAACAGTTCATCACACAGAGCTCTTAGCAGAGCTCCTAAGAAACGGTAAATTAAAACCAGAGAAACAAGTCAATGAAGAGCTTACTTTTCACGACCCATGCTATCTTGGCAGGCACCACGGTGAGTATGATGCTCCAAGGGATATTCTTAACGCTATTCCAGGAGTCAAGCTTAAAGAAATGGAAGCAACCAAAGACAAGGCCCTTTGCTGTGGAATGGGCGGCGGAAATATGTGGTATGAAATTGATGAAGGAGTTCATCTAGCAACAAAGAGGCTTGAGGAAATTGGCGAGACCAAAGCCCCCAAGCTTGCTACAAGTTGTTCTTTTTGCCTTATCAATTTCAATAGCTCAAAAGCTCAAGTCGATGCAACTGAAAATATTGCGATTGATGATGTGGCCTCAATTTTGGCCAAATCTATTGAATAACCATGCTGTTGAGCTCTTCACTGGGGAGAGCTCTAACAGGGCCTTATCTGCTCAACTGTTATAAAGCTTAAAGAGTTACGGCCACGAAGGATACAGGATGCCAAACTCTGGGATCAGACAACAAAGCAAGGGTGCTCTTTTTATAGTGGCATGCTTCTTCTTATATTCTTCTCTCTCCTTTCCCGCTGAAACCTTAACACCAGGGGTAATCGGAGGATTGAAAACACTCATTAATGACTCTAGAGAGAAGGTTCTTAAGGAATTCCAGGGTTTAAAAGCGGCCAGCAAAATAGAGCTCAGCCCCTCCTTAGAGCTCGTTAAGTCTTCTAAAATAGATCGCCAATTTATGAGAAGCCTATTCCTCCATAGTGAAAAGCGCTATTTGAAAATGGTCAGTATAAATCAATGCCACCTTTATACACTCCTAGAGAATCGTTTACTCAAAAGCTCATTAGGAGAGATTGATTTTCTTATCATGAGAAGCCAAGCGAATAAGAAATTCCTTATTCGCTATGATCACTACGTTGAACAGATCTATAAATTTAAGTGTCAAAAATTCTCTCAGTTTTCTAAAATATTCAATCGTAAGAATTTAAAGAAAACAGTTTCCTCAGTTACTTTTACAGCTCCTAAAACTGAAGAGCAGTGCACTTCTCTCCTCGCTGACTGGACTAAGAACGACTACCTTCCCTACCTCTGTAAAATTCCTCATGTCCTATCCCTTTCTAAAAGAGCACAGCAAATAAAGTCCAATCAAAAGAAAATGTCGCTAGGAAAGGCAAGTAGAGTCAACCAGTTGATTAGAGACGGCGACTACTACAAGAAAGAAATTTCCTTTTTCAAACGATCATACTTGAAAAATATATGTGCCGGACTTCAAAAGAAAGAGCTATTCTGTAACCCCTACTTAACAAAAGATGCCTGGTCCATGGTTCTTAACGGAGAAATGGATGTTAGTAGTTTGAAGATTAGGTGTAATAATCTTTTCAACCGAGAACCTAACGCTTCTCTTAGTCAGAATAAACTCATTCAATGTGCTGATAAATTAAAAAACTCCAAAGCAATTTGTACTACAAAAGGCTCTACTGGCTTTGCCAGTTTATTCCCAAAACCGAACTGCTCCTTAATATCAACGGCCCTCCAAAATGCCAGACTCTATACCCCCTATCAAGACTGTCCAGGGTTAATTGATAACGCTGCTATTACTAATATTCACAGAATTTTAAATCATCATCTTCCCAGTAAACTAAGTAGTTCACAAAACTCATGTCAAGCAGAATCTAACTATACTCTGGCCAAGCTCAATACAGATACTAATAAGAAACAGAAGTGGCCTCTTGAAATCTGCTACTTTGATAAAATCGAAAATAAAGAAAAATGCACCCCTTATATTCCAGGAACTCTTCCTAAGAGTAAATTGGCCGAAGGAAAGGTCGTTACAGAGATAGTCCAGAAACTAACTGCTCTTAGTGGGTCCAATAAGTGTAGAGTAATCAGTAAGTCCCAATATAACCCTGCCTTGCTCGAATACAAGAATGGTTGTCACATAGTTTTTGATCAAAATAATTGCTCTAATGCTTATTGTCCAAAGGAAGTCATTCTAAATGAGAAAGTCATTTCAGGCCTCACCTATAAAGGCATCGCTGCCTTTGACTACTTCCCCAATAATTGGAAGGATGCCAAGAAGAGTTCACTTCATCTCATGCAAGAAACCTATAAGCTAAAGGGAAAGAAAATTCTCAACTTAACGGCACTTGAGGTCTACCTGAGAAAATACCCCAAAGCGATTCTTCACGGAATAGCTTGCGCCCAAGATATTCTTCCCCGCTTCTTTAAGAGAAAGTCATTCAATGAATGCTCTCCGCTACCGTTTATTGTTGATGGCCTCATTCGTAAGAATGATAATATGGTCTTAGTTATGAGAACGAGTATTGATGATATCCACTCACCTCGCTTAGTACCGTGGAATTGGATTTTCACCGGAGTTATGAAATACACTTCTCTTCATCCTTTACGACAATGGAACCTTTATGGCATCAAAAAATAAGTTCCTCTTGCTAATACTCTTAGGAATTTCTTCATTTGTTAAAAGCCCTGCTTATGCAGAATCTAAACTCCCTATACTCACGACAAAGCAGGATGTGAGGAATTTGAGATTTGTTAGTAGTGATGGAAAATTTACTTACTACCAAAGAGGAAATGGTTCACTCCAATTTTCTACAAATTATAGCGTTAAAGAAGTCTTAAAGTTTTCACCAAACTCCCAATACACTTTAATTAAAGGCAGAAGCTCTCGCTATCTGGTTGCTCAAGTTAATGAATTATATAATAACTACTTATCAATTCGCTCACCTCAGAAAATTCATATCATTAAATACGGAACTCATGAGAGTCAATTCCTAGCAAAAGGGGTGGCCATAAACCTACATTTAAAAGATGAATGGATTTCTTACTATGACTCCTTAAAGAAGAAACTCATTGTTCAAAATCACGTAAATCCCTCAATCAAATATGAGATTAAGCTGGCCAATAAAGTAAACCCCTACTTTACTCCTCAAGTTGCCATGTTAGATGAAGATACAATTATTTACACTGACCTCAATAAGGAAGGCCTTCCAGGTATTTTAAGATATACTGTAAATGCAAAGAAAGTAGAGCTTCTACACAAGCTAAGCACACCCCTTATAAAGATTGAACTATGTGAAAATGACTCTCATCTCTATTGGTTCCAATATGGTCTCGACCCTATAGAGAGATCAAGCCAGCTTCGAAGAATTGAAAAGGCCAATTTAAAGAAGAAGAAAATCGATCTTTTAAAGACTCCAACCCTATACCAATCAAGTGAAAATGATATTGGAGATATTGTCTGTAATCAAAAGAAGGGGCATATTCAACTTATCAAAACCTTCCGATCCTCCACTGGAAAGCTTACTTATGATGCGGCTGAAATAGAGCTCTCAACAGGAAAGTCATCAAAATTATCTGATATTCAATTTGCCACAAGTTTGATTCAAATGGATAAGAAACTACTCCTTCCCTATCAAGATAAGTTCTTTGTTCTCTATGGAGATGATAATCTTACTCAATTTGATACGCTTAAAAATAGGGGTATTAAATGAGAACTGCTCTCTTATTCTTTCTCCTACTCTACTCAATCTCATCTCTTTCAAAGCAGTGGGTAGCCAATAAAGAACTCCCCTATGAAGTTCGCGCCCTCATTAGCTCTTTTAATAGTGATTACTTAACGGCCGAAGAACAAGAGAAACTTAAATCTTCACTACAAATACTCGATAGCTTAATTCTAGAGCTCCCTACTTCTGAGCGCTACTTTCTAGGAAAAACTGCAGTCTATAAGTGGGTTTTAGAAAACTCATCTACTATGACTGTACCGGCATCCTTTAATCTTAATCAGGCCCTAGAAAAGAAAGATTATAGTAAGCTCTCTGATTTTTCAAAATGGCTACTCGGTGCAATTCGTTCGGATATAATCAGCCTTTCCAAAGATCCTGATTTTCAACGCTATAGTATTGAAAAAAAAGCTAATCGATTTACCTTTAAAACAAGAACATTGAGAAGAAAGATTAAACTCATAGCTCCTTGGGCCTATTTATTGGCCCAAGATGGTGCGACTCAAGTTAATCTTCAGCTAATGCGCTTTCAGGCTGATTTACTCCAAGAGATACTAAGCCAATACAAAATCTATTATCATCTTAATTCACTTACAATACCCAAGAGAAGCACAAAACTCTCCCTCTTTAGATATATTGATACGAAAATGCAGTCCTCGTCTGCTACTACAAAGCAAAAAGACACTGAGCTAAGCTACCTCGATACTATTATTAAAGAGCATAGAAAAGAGAACTTACCTCTACCCCAGAACGATTGGAATATAGATACTGATGATAGTTGGAGTCCGGAAGATGAATCAATTCCAACAATACAGGAAGAAACTGATGGCAGCTATATTGCCCCAAATGAGCTACCTAAACCTGTTGATGATTGGATTCTCTCCTATTGATTCAGCCCTTAGCGGGAATAAAGTAATCGCCATAAGCTACCTTTAAGGCTTCCACCACCTGTTCGGCCATCTCAGGGTCAAATTGCTTACCCTTATCATGTTCAATAATACGAATCGCCGCACGGTACATTTCTTTCTTTGCTTTATTCTTATTCTCAACGGCCACATTATCAAATATATTCGCCATAGAAACGATGCTGGCCAAGCCAAAAATTCCATCACCTTTTAAGCCATTAGGGAAACCGCTTCCGTTAAAGCACTCATGGTGCTGCTCAACAATACGCGTGACTGCTTCTCTTACATTTTCTAAACGCCCCACACCTGTGGCGCCTTTTACAGGGTGCTCTTTAAATATTTGCTCGTACTTCTGGCTCTGCTTATTTTCTAAGACAACTTGAGAAACTTTCAGCTTAGCATAGTCATGAAAGAGAGCACCCATGTAAATATCTTCTAGAACTTGAAAATTACCATGCCCAAGAACCATCGCCATAAAGATCGCAACATTAGCAGTATTAATAGAGTGATCTGCTATCGAGGAGTTGTGCTTTAGCATCTTCACAAGAACTGCTTTAGATACATCGGACTCTTTAGCTTCTTTGATAAAATCTCTAACTTGCTCCTGAAGAATTTCTGCAATGCCACTATCCATTTCAATATCAGTAAAAGTATCAAAGACCTTCTCTCTTACTTCTACAGATTTTTCGACAAGGCTTCTATGCTCTTCACCTACTTCTTCAACAATTTCATCAATGGATTGCTTATCCATATTCTTTAGCCACTCTAAAAAAGGAGCCAAGTCATCCATTTGAATAAAGACATGTTTCAAATTCATTTGAATAAAGTAATCAAGTTTTTCAGATTCGAGCTCATCTTCACTATTTTTAAACTTCAAGAACTTCTCATCTATTTTTAAAAAAATAGGCGCAACTAACTTTTGATCACTATGAAGTTTAGCTATTGGCACTGGGACATAGGAGTTACCATTGTCATCTTTTTCTATTTCTATACTCATTCCTTTATTTTATCTAAATAATTGAAACTAGGTTGAGATAGGCAAGAATTACACCAACTTAAGTACAAGTGAGCTTTTACCTCGGCCCTATTCTTTGGTACCCTAACGCCAACTTTTGCACTCATCCATTGCTTAAGAGTAACTATATTTAAAAACTTCAATAAGGCCTTTGAATGACGCTTTCCAAGAAGCCCTATAAGGGAACCAGAGACTTCTTCCCCCCCGCTAAAAGGGCCCAAGACTTTCTCTTCTCCAAGATGACTAATACCGCCCTTTCCTTTGGCTATGAGCATTATGACGGACCTCTTCTCGAAGAGGTCGCTCTCTATATGGCCAAGTCTGGCGAAGAGCTCATTAATGATCAAATTTATAGCTTTGATGATCGAGGCAATCGCAAAATGGCCATTAGGCCAGAGATGACCCCGACTGTCGCAAGAATGGTTGCTCAGATTCATAAGGAAGTGAGCAAGCCCCTTCGC
>CALHBL010000129.1 GCA_937930825.1 uncultured Bacteriovoracaceae bacterium | reverse complement strand
ACCATCCGGGTATTCAAGTCTTTAGGTGAGTTTTCAATGCTTGAAAACTCATACTGGAGGACTTTATACCGCTACTGGAACGGTATGACTATATAGTCTCTTTTCTTCCTTGCCGTAAGAAATACCGCTCAAAATTCTTTGTTTCAAATTTTCTAATAAAGAAGTTAAGAATAATGGCCCTAAACTTTAGAATGGTCCATTTCATATTCTCAAAGTAAGATTCTTCTCCAGTAAATAATTCATCAGCGAGAGCATAGCCTATTGTTAGTCGTACAAAGCAGTAGGACTGCTCTTTCCTATTAAAAATATAATTACAACCCTTAACTTCATTCTCGATAGTCCCATGAGTAATTAGATTCCCATCAATAATTTCCTCCGAAAATGTATCAAGGCATTCAATACTGTAATGCCGTAAGGAAGAATCGTTCTGCAAACCTTTAATAAAGTCATCTCTATCTATAGTGGAAACAAAAGAAAATGAAAGGTAGCGAGGTTTGCCTAACTTATGACCTTCACAACTGTAAATAAGGAGATGGCCATTATCAATAACCACAGAAACTAAGTCTCTTATTTCTTCGTCAATATAATCTAAAAAGTCTGGCCTAAAGGGACTTACACTTTGGACTTGTTTCCTCGATTTAGACATCATTTTTCTCTCAATTATGAAAACCTAAGAATAAACTTTCTAAAAAGAATTAAAGTTTGAGAAGGTCAATCTCAAGGTTCCCATCATCAAACCCCATTAATTGAGTTCGTTTACGGAGCTCAAGCTTATCCACCGTAGCATGCCCCCAAACTAGCTTCCCCTTATCCTCTAATTGAAAATTAATAAAGCCTAGATATTTAACCATATGATTCTTTACCTGAAAGGTGGCCCCCTGATCTTTTAAATCGTAATAGTAGAAAGGTCCGCAGGTAATCTTAGTGATCTCAACAGTATTTCCTCCACTCCTCAGGGGTAAAGCATAGTCCCCTTCCCCTCTGTTGATTAGAAGTTGAAAGTCGTCTTTGCCATCAGAAATATTAAGGTAACAGCTCTTATCTTTGCGTATTCGACCATTAGTCTGGAGGTTGACCGTTAAAACCGCCCCCTCTTTAGTCATACTCAATTTTTGAAAATCTGATTTAAGAACCTTAGTCGAGGTCGCGCAACCAGCGAGCAAAAAAGTAACGAAAACAAAAGATAAACCTATTTTCTTCATAGTATCTCCTTAGTATTAGCAGGATGATTCTAGTTCGAGAGATAGGTTTTGGGTATAGAAAGTTTGTGGAAATAAGTGGGATTTGTGCTTTGGTTACTTGGGCAATCATCTGCTGTAAAATACATTAATTTCAAGTAGTTACAGCACTACCTAGACTCTAGACACCTCTGTAAAATATTCTAAACTCGAAGAGTTAGGGTCATCCTTGGTTATCATTAGTTATACGTACCCAAGGGATCCTCATGACTAAGTTCATTTTTATTACCAGTTTAATCACACTCTATTCTTGTGTAGAGACTCACTCACCAACAAGAAACAGAGCTTTAACAAAAGAAGTGCCACACCAAGCTACAGCAACACTACAGAATCCCTGTATCGCAACCTTAAAAGAAGGAATGATAAACCGAACGATTTCATTGCAAAATGAAAGCACACCATTTGATGATCAACTTGTTAATCACTATAGGTCTTTTAACTCCTCTAAGTTTATCAACAGAAATTTTGAATTGACTAAAGATAACGCTGACCAAAGAGACTATAAAGAGATAGCTGTTGAGTTCGAGTACCAAGGAGGAGAATCATTAGGATATTCTCTTTCTTTGAGTGAAGATCAGCTAGAACTGAATATTAAGTTCTCGATGGAGAATGGCCCAACGGAGGTCTCCATAGAGAAATCTTTTAATGTGAATTCAAAATGTGAGTTAAGCTTTAAAGAACTTGAAATTTTAAAAGAAGAAGATATTTCTTCTACTGAACAGAAATTATCAAAGTCTTACTACAATTTGATAGATGAAAGTCTTGAAGATTCAAAAATTGTTGCACAAGCTCAGCTAGACTTTGGGATAGGCCCTAAGGAATTATTTACGATACTAAAGTCTAACCCTTCAATCAAAAAAAATGGTATTTATCATTTCGGATTTGATGAGACGGAAATTCAATCTCAATTCGACTTCTCTTTAAATGCTCAATCGCTCGAATTTCATCCTATTAGTGGAGCTACTGAAAATTTTCTTAATGCTACTTGGTCAATTGAAGATAACTTCTTAGGGAATCTCGAAATATTATTAACTGGTAATGCAAGGAATAGTTACTATACGATGGAAGTTCCTGAATTCTCCTCTTTCTCAGAGTTCTGTGATTGTTCTCAGTATTTCTTAAATGCTCCCCTAAAGTCTGAGCAAGAAAATAAAGCTGCAGTACAAGGTCTTTCAGCAGGTGACTTCTATGATTCTCAATCCCTCTTAAAAGTCACTACTGACTACAAAGACAATATGGAGTTATTAAGGAATTATTTCAATGTTACAGAAGTAACGGCAAACGATTACTCCCTAGCTCTAAAGACAACCCAAATCACCACTATTGACTACCCTTCTCAAACATTACCAATTGATCAGGTCTACTTAGAGAAATCAAAGTTCATAGATACTAATCATCCTAAAATTATTGAATTTAAGAACGAAATTCTTTCAAAGAACTTAGCTGTAAGATCAGATATTTTGAAAGAGGTCTTAAAAATTGTCAACAGAGAGATCACCTATGATGACTCTCAGATTGATAACGATATAACAAGACCTTTAACCTTAGATGAAATATTCTCCAAGGAGAAAGGTGTATGCCAACATTATGCCTTAGTAGCAACTGCTCTTTTAAGATCTCTTGGAATTCCCACTCGCATAGCTTCAGGTTTTCTACTTGATGAAGATAGCGCTGGTGGACATGCTTGGATAGAAGTAAAGCTTAGCAATGATGCTTGGACACCAGTAGAACCACAAAATGAAAATGATTACTTTATTTGGACCTTTAATTACTTCCCTCTAGGTGAAATGATTAATTATGAAGAAGGTAATTCACTCTATAGCAAGAACATGGCCGAATCTGGAATGATGGGTTTTTTGAAAAGTTTTATCTTTGAGAAGAAATAACTCACAATGCTTGAGTAAAACAACCAGCTATAATTTATCAAAAAAGCCTAGTCGATAACGATCAATAATGCTTAAATACTAAGTCACTAATGGATTAGTGATTATTGAACAAGGATGTTTAACGTTGAAGATCTTCAAAATCATAATATTATTTCTTACCCTATGCTTAGAGACCAATGCTAAAAGAGAAAATATTTTAGGGCCTTCTCAAATACCACTTTTTCAGCCTGTAAGCCGTGGCAATATTATTCGGGCCTGCGATGATGTATTCAATTTTTCCAATGTCCAATTTTGTATTTCTGTTGCGAGAAATAGTGCTGCCATCTATGCCTGTGCAGAAGCTTTTCCCTTTGATAACGCTCGAAAGACATGTGTTCGCAGTGCCTCTAATGACCAAGTCGTGTTTACCTGTGAGGATGAATTCTTAACTGATCATAGTGTTTTGAAATGTATCTCATCTGCTCAAGATGTGGACCATATCATTGCCTGTAAGGATCGTTTCATAACTACAAGTGATCAGCTGCGGTGCTTAAGGGGAAGATAGGAAATGGAAAAAAGGTATTAAAAACCTTGAAAAAGCATGGGTTTTTAAGTCATATCCAGTTGTCTTCCGTTATCGAACTGTAGTGCTCAAAGCTCTTCAGCTTATCGTTTTTTTCGAGGTGGACCTGTTGGTGCTTCATCTTCACTTAGGTAACCATCATTATTTTTGTCACGTCTTTTGAAAGCTTTATCTGGGCCTCTAAACTCTGACATTGAAATCTTCCCATCACCATTCTTATCTAAGCGCCTTAGAAGTTTACTATATGAATGATTAGATTTCTTTTGCTTCAATTTACTTTTACTATACGTATTAGACTCGTTTGATTGTAACTTTAAGTTAGTAGCTAGGTTTCCACCTCGCACACACCTAACATAATTTTGAACTCTAATCATATCCCCCTGAGGACCTCGAGACTTTGGTGTTCCGACCTTGGGGTCACTTCTTTGTGAACCAGCTCCGTGTACATCCATCATTTTTCCACGCATTTTTCCCATTGCTCTGCCAAATGAAAAATAAACTGCATTTTTTTCAGGTATTGGCCCATCTAGATGAGTAGTAGAGCTCCAAAAGTATGGATAATCTCTTTCTCCCCCTTCATTTAGAATAGCTGTTGTTTTAAATATTGGATTGATTGCAGGAGTATTTGATGTTTCAGGTGAGCGTGTATAGTCCAGAATACTTTGTAACTCTTTTGCATTTGGAAGACGCCAATCACTATGACCATCAAGTATTAATTCATCTGCATACTTAAGAGCATCTTTCCAGTTCATACCTTTTAAACTGTCTGACTTTTGCCATATTAGTCCTGTTGATTTATCAACAACTGTATCACTTTTCTTTATGAATTGATTTTTCCCATAAAGCTTATTCCCTCGAACTAAGCGAAAATACATACGATTAAGCTTTCGAGATCTTGGATTATACTTAGGGTAACCTTTTATTCTACCGTCAACAAAGTTAACACCAAAAATAGTTTCATCATTTCTCATTGTTCTACCTACATATTCAGTAGAACTCCAGGTTTGAGCATCGATCTCTCTCTCACCTCTATTTGAATCTCCAATAGGTTGTTTGAAATAACTAGTATCAATAAAAGGTGTAATTGCTCTTTGTCCCTTAACCTGTCCAGTAAACTGGATAAGAGAATATAGCTCTTTTATTGTAGGGATCCGCCAGTCTTGGAATCCTCCAAATTTAAGCTCTTTGGCCTTCTCTCGTGCTTCAGACAGAGTCATCTTGTCGCCCATTGATTGTTGCCAGATGAGTCCCGATATATTGTCCTTAATTGTTCCATCATTATTATTAGTATACGAAGGATGATTTATTATAAAACTTGCATCTTGCCCATAAAAAGGAGTACCTGCTTCAGTCCTTTGAATTTCACTTGAGTCTCCGTAGAATCTAATTTGTCCTGTGTCGACGATTGAATAAGGTCTCACCTTTTCTTTAGGCTTACTTAGTACCATCAAGTCCGCACCAAATATGACATTTCCATTGTAGTTCTTTCTAATTTCAATAAGACTAGATTCCTTGTCAATCTCACCTAAAGTAAAGTGTGTGTACACAAGGTTTTTAATATTCGCTTCATTTGCCATTAAACTTGAGTCATTTAAATCTAAATGTGCACGAACTCGTTTTGACTTTCTACTTCTACCATTAGTGTTTTTTCGTTTTCGTTGCCTACTGTTTTTCATAATCATTCCACCAGAGTCAATAATCATGAAATCACTATCCTTTGAAAAACCAGAAAGTTCTTTTGATAGCGTTAAATCTCCAGTAATAACAACAGAGCTACCATTGTAATCAAACCTATAAGCGAGAGTGTGAATAGTATGAGGTACTTTTAAAGTTGAGACTTTTATTTTATCTAAATAAAAGCTCTCTCCTCCCATCATATCTTTAACACTAATAGACTTTATTCTTTCATTTAGATTCCTCTTAGTCCTTCCTAATCGATAAGAGATATCCTCCTCATATAGATTTAGGTTTGAGGTAATCATCTCTTTTGTTCCTGGTGGCCCCAAGATCTCGGCAACTCCTCGCCCAAGTAATACATTGATAAAAATAGGAACAAGCTCTTCATTATGATCCAGATGATGATGAGTTATAAATAGCCCAGAAATATCTCTCACCCTCAAGCCAATTTTATTTAAGCTTGACTGGGTTCCATTCCCCATATCCACTAAAATCTTTGTGTTACCACCTGTTATTAATACACTTGCCCCCCCCCCTGTCGGGATTCAAGTGAGGGGAACCTGAACCAATAATTGTAGCTGTCAGCTCATCGCCACATACTGCAACACTTGAATAGAGAAGACTAATAACAATCACTAGGTAAGTATGTTTAATCAAAGTAATCTCCTGAGACACTGTGTAAACTTGCTTGAATATATTTTAAACTGGATTTGGGATTAACACTATTCATATTTGCTCACGAATTATTTGATGGATAAGGGTAGATAAGGGTACTAGGATACTTTTGGGACAACATGCACTCAACTCAACAAGTCCCACAAGTAACCACGTACGAACTTGCGAACTTCTCCAAGAAGGCTACAGAAATATTTAACGACGCTAATTTGAGTCTTAGTACCGTTCGGGCATACAAGTCTTTTGGTGAGTTTTCAATACTTGAAAACTCTACCTGTATGACTATATAGTTAGAAACAATAGATATTGGCGAATGAACCAATTTAACAAAGGGAACACCATGGAGTTATTCATATGATTATTAACAAAAATATTTTATTCACTACCTTAGCCTTATTATTCACTACCTCATGCTCTCATCAACAGCAAAAGCAACAGCAACAGCAACACCACCATCACAAAAAGGGCGGTATGAATAAAAAATTTATCAGCCCAAACTTAGATCCTGATAAATGGAAGAATAGCTTTGAAGATAACAAAAGAGACGTCTATCATCATAGGCAGGATATCATAAACTCTCTTGACATAAAGATGGGAGATATAGTTGCAGATATAGGTGCTGGAACAGGTGCATTTCTAAAAGGTCTAAATAGTAAAGTTGGACCAAGTGGAAAAGTGTATGCAGTAGAAATCTCTGAAAAATTTGTAAAATATATGTCAAGAAGGGTTAAAGACGAAAAATTAACTTCGACGGAAGTGATTAAAGGTGAATTTCACACGACGACCCTACCCACTTCTTCAACAGACCATGCAATACTCATAGACGTCTACCATCACTTAGATGAACCAACAGATATGCTCAATGATTTCAAAAGAATCTTGAAGCCAAATGGAACTCTTGCCATTGTAGATTTTGATAAGATTCCTGGAGTATCTCGCCAGTGGATAATCAATCACCTACGACTTCAAAAAAGTGAGTATATACAAGAAGTATCTAAAGCTGGTTTTAAATTCATTGAGGAGAAAGAGATTCCTTTTAAAGAAAATTTTATGCTTATTTTCAAGAAACAATAGTCATTAGCGATATACGGTATACGAGGTATACCTGCCAGCCTCTTTTTGTTCCGCAGTTGCGAAACCAAAGGAGCATGACACTACTCTGCTACTCTGCTGCTCTCCTAGGTTGTAACCAATTGAACTTATGTTTATAGAGAATATAGAACCATGCTTTTATATTCATATTTCTTTGACTTAGATCATATTTATGGATAGTTAAATTTAATAAATTTAATTTAGGAGGGAGAGAAATGAAGTTTATTTCAATAATATTACTAATGGTAACGACAAATTTATTTGCTGCAAATATTCCCGTAACAATACATGCAACTGCTGATAACAACTTTATTATTGTGTTAACAAGTGGGCAAACTAGTACTAAAGTTTATACAAGTAATAATAGCGGATGGAGGGTTCCTCAACGAACGACACTCTCAATCTCAAATAGTCGAAGAAATAATTGTTCTATTGATTTTATCACATGGAATGATAAGGCAACACGTGGCTTATTGGCCACTGTAACAGGGGATGCTGGAAGCTTACATTCAGGTCAAGCTGCAGTAAAAAGCTTTAGAACACCAATTACATATTCACCGTATCGATCAGCATCGGCAATTTTTCCTAGTACTTCACAAATTAATCAGGTCATTTCATCTAAGATATTATCACAGACAGGATCATATGGTGATGGACTCATCTGGGGCTTCGATCCTATAGCAAAATGGATTGTACCGCATGGAGTGACTCCACATAATACATTTGCTGTGCATAGCTTCCCATGTAGTTCAGTTGTTAAAGGTATAATCGGAAGACCAACACCTATTCCTGCTCCCTTTCCTCGTCCAACGCCACCAAGTTTCACAATTCCTTTACCAAATATAAAGGGTGATCATTTTTCTTGTTACATGCTTGATAAAACAACGGCCATGAAACCAGAACAAATTACAATTACTGATCAATTTGGAAGAGCTAAAGCAGT
Organism: uncultured Bacteriovoracaceae bacterium; assembly: GCA_937930825.1. Lineage (GTDB taxonomy): Bacteria > Bdellovibrionota > Bacteriovoracia > Bacteriovoracales > Bacteriovoracaceae. The sequence goes on along the minus strand of CALHBL010000129.1, from coordinate 3,593 downwards.
TCTTGGAAGACCAATTATACTTTGTAATCCATCCGAAAAGATTCACAGAGGAAAGGAATTCAAGATTCTAAATAAGAAGAGACACCTTGTTTGTTATGAAATTTTGGAACAAACACCAAATAAACCTTATGATTTAGAAATTCAAAATCAGTTTGAAAAAAGAAAAGTTAGAAGTCTTGATAGAGAATTATTCTGCGTGCCTTCACTTAAAACCCATTTATAATATTTCTAGGCACTACTAATCTCTGTAGTGCCTAACGAATTCAACCGAATTCACTTATGAAGCAAATAAGACGAAAAATAAACCAGAATGGGTTAAATTCTGGTTTTTTAAATCAATCTGTTAAGTGATAAGGATACTAGGATACTTTTGAGACAACATGCACTCAACTCAACAAGTCCCACAAGTAACCACTTACGAACTTCCGATCTAAGGTTCAAGAATCTTATGGATCTTTTCTTTGATTGTCTCAGAAGAAATTTCATCTTTAGTTATAAAATCTTTTACAAAACTATAAGAAAAGGCTTTTTCTTTATCCGAACTAGAATGAGATGAGCTAAACATCATAATGACAGATGACTTAAGACTAGGATGAGATTCCCTTATTTTAGAAAAAGCATCTAAAAACTCAAATCCATTTAAAAATGGCATATTGATGTCTAAGAAAATTATCATTGGAGGAAAGTCATCAGAAAATTCATTCTTACTTTTTTCAAAATTTAAAAACAAGTCAAGAGCACTTTCTCCATTTTCGGCCTCAAAAATATGGCCAGTATGATTCATTTTTTTTAAATATCTTTTCAATAAATAACGATCAGGCTTCTGGTCATCTACAATCATTACTGAGTAATTTCCTTGATTCATAACTTTTCCTTAATGGGCAGTAAAATTTCAAACTCGGAGCCTTTTTCACTGCTTAAAAAAGAAATTTCGCCCCCTAAGGCCTCAATATTCTTTTTTACAATAGACATACCAAGCCCACTTCCTTCGGCTTGATTAGGGTGAAAACGAGTAAACATTTCAAATAATTTGTCCTGAAATTTAAGAGGTATGCCAAGACCATTATCACAAACTTTTATTTTCACCACTTCAGAAATTTCAAAACAGATCTCTACAAATTTTATTTCTTTATTAGAATCACTATACTTTATACTATTTAAAACTAAATTATAAAGAATTTGTTCTATACGGAGTTCTTGAGTGTAAACAAAGAGTTCTCTATCGGTTTTAAAGGTAAAGGATACATCCTTTTGTTTCAATTCTAGGTCTAAGCTTTCTTTTAACTTATTGAGTAAATAATAAGTATTTACAAGTTCATAAGAACATTCTTGAAGATCGCCCTTTGCTAGATTAAGAATTCCTACAACGAGTTTAGTTAGCTTCTCTACCTGATTCTCTATTTCCCTTAAGTTTAAATTAACTTCATCAATATCACCACTCTCTAAATCTTCTTTAACAAAGCCTATAAGCCCCTTCATTGTTGCTAAAGGCGCTTTCAGATCATGTGATGTTCGATAGGCAAATTGAGCTAGCTCTTCGTTACTTTGTTCCAGTTTTCTTGCAACTTCTTTTGTTTTTGTTATATCTTGAGCAATCCCTAAGTAACCTGAAAGCCTCCCCTCTTCATCAAAAAGCGAACTAACTGTCAGAAGAACTGGAAATTTCACACCTGTTTTATTGACATAGATCCATTCAAATTCATTTTCTAAGCCTAAATTAGTATGACAAACGAAAGTTTTAAATCCAGGCTCTATTTCTTCTTCTAATTTTTCACTAAACTCAGCACTTCTATTAATCACTTCTTGAACATCATGAAATTTTCCAGGATTTTCCTTTCCAATTAATTCACTTGCCTTATAACCTAACATTTTCTCTGCTGAAGAGTTAAAAGAAGTTATTAATCCATTTAGATCTGTTGAAATTAGTGCGTGAGCTGCATGTTCTCTAATTGCCTCTAATAAGGAAATCGTTTCTTTGTTTTTAATATTTAAACTCTTAAGCTCCTTTATAAGTTCGGCTTTCTCACTCTCTGATTGCTCCAGCTTTTTATTTTTCTCTCTCATTAGTCTAAAATTCTCTTTACGATTTGTGATATCAGTAACAGTTGCTATGACAAAAGACTCACCATTGGATTCAATGAGATTGAGCGCAACATCAATTGGAATTAATTTCCCTGATTTTGCTTTACCAAAAATTTCTAATTCATCACTAATAATATTTCCTTTCGGATTAGCAAGAAACTTAGAAACGAGATATGAGTACTTCTGTTTAACTTCATTAGGAATGAGGGCCTCAAAAGAGAGCAAACTTAATTCTATCTCCGTATATTCAAAAAGCACATTCAGTGCAGAATTACTAACAACAATTTTTCCAGACATATCAATGAGAATCACTCCAGCAGGAGTGGACTCAAGAGCGGCAAAGAACCTATCTTCAAATTGCATTTTCTGAATAAGACCTCTTTTAAAAATTTGGCATAGATAGTACGTTATAAGGATAAGGGCACACGAAAAGAGTCTATTAAGAAAAATAGAAAGAGTTATTTCTCCTAAAGAAACAAAAGCACCGAGGATAATAAAAAACAGTGCAAGTACAGCAGTAAGCTTTAGGAGTTGATGGCTTCTTCCAAGAAATAACGATGCCCAAACAGGTAATGAATATAAAACGCCAATATTAATTTCAAGAGGAGTCACCATATCTATAACAAAGAAGATTGCAGTAAAACACAGGAAAGTGAATGACTCCAACGAGATGAGATCTTCGTCCATCTTTTCAATTTTATTACTACTATTTATGATCACTTTCTTCTAACTCGTTAAGAAACTTTATTAATTTTGGCACGAAAGGAATAAGATAAATGGCCGTTAATAATGAAGCTATGGCCGTAATAACTTTTATTATTCCCGATAAGTAGTAACGAGATTGCCAAACATTAACAATTTCTAAAACATGGGTAGTCCCACACGCCAAGATAAAGATAGCAAAGAGCAAGAATAATCGATTAAAGGGTAAGCGGCCCTTAGTTTTTGATGATACATAAACAAGAAAAAGAGGTATTGCAAAATAGGAAAGAGCTACTACAGTATCAGAAATAACATGCATCAGAAGAATATCAAGCTTCCAAAGATAACAGTGTCCATGGGGCATAAAATCGTTCACATTTATTCTCCTTTAAGTTACCAGGCAATAGATATCAAATATTGCACATCAAGTCATGACTCTTCACTCTTAATTAATTTACAAGCTTCGCGTTAGACCACATCCTGCTCTTCTTACAGTGTGAGTCCTTTAGTTAGGTTATTCTATTTTGGGGGTAATGGGAGTCGTCTTCTGTCACATACATCTCAGCTTCAAAATGCTGCTTTGGCGGTTCTACTTGGTAAGGCCGCGAGGTCATTCAATTTGGGGTTTAGTGTTTAATCTTTTCTGCTCAGACGACTGGGGAGTCGTCTTCAGTCACATACATCTCCGCTTCAAAATGCTGCTTTGGCAGCTTTTTGCTGCGGGATGTGAAGCCTTTGGCTTCTCCTGTCTCACGTGGGCACCAATAAAAAAAGCCAGAACTTAAGTTCTGGCTTTTTTTATTGGTGCC
>CALHBL010000128.1 GCA_937930825.1 uncultured Bacteriovoracaceae bacterium | reverse complement strand
TCAGGGTTTAAAGGCCGGCGATGTTGTTATTTCATCTGCTGACGCTGACATTAAAGTAGGTAACTCTAAGAAGTTAAAAGATATTCCAGTAGGTACTCTTGTTCACAATGTAGAGCTAAACCCAGGTGCTGGTGGCCAAATGGCAAGATCAGCTGGAGCATACGTTCAGGTTATGGCGAAAGAAGGGAATGAAATTCTCTTAAGAATGCCTTCAGGTGAATTACGTAAGGTACGTCAAGATTGCCGAGCGACTATTGGTCAGGTCGGAAATTCTGATCATGAGAAGAGAAATCTTGGTAAAGCTGGTGCTAAGAGAAAGCTTGGTTTTAGACCAGGTGTTAGAGGTGTAGCTATGAACCCGATCGATCACCCTCACGGTGGTGGTGAAGGTAGAACTTCAGGTGGACGCCATCCGGTCTCTCCTTGGGGAACACCAACTAAAGGTTATAAAACTAGAACCAATAAACGAACTGATCGTTATATTGTTAAACGTAGAAAGTAGTAGGGGTAAGTAGATGTCTCGTTCATTGAAAAAAGGTCCATTCGTAGATACATCATTAATGAAAAAAGTGATGGCAATGAGTGATGACTCGAATAAAGCTAATAAGGTAATCAAGACTTGGTCGAGAAGATCAACTATTGTTCCTGAGTTTATCGGATTAACTTTTGCTGTTCATAACGGTAAGAAATTTATTCCAGTATATGTAACTGACAATATGATTGGTCATAAGCTTGGTGAGTTCTCTTTAACAAGAACATACTATGGCCATGGTTCAGATAAAAAATCTAAGAAGTAGTTAAGTAATTGTAGGAGAGCCGTGTTATGGCCATTTTAGTAAAAAATAGAAGAGTTGGAGTTTCTCCAAGTAAAGTAAGACAGGTTTGCGACCTCGTTAGAAATAAGAAGGCTTCTGACGCTCTGAAAATCTTGCGCTATTGTGAGAAGAAAGAGATCGCAATTATGCTTACTAAGCTGATTAATAGCGGTCTTGCAATCGCTGCTGACTCTGAGAAGTATGATATTGATAACTTAGTGATTAGTTCAATCTTTGCAGACGGTGGCCCGACTCTGAAAAGAATTCAGCCCCGAGCACAAGGTAGAGCTTTTCGTATTCGTAAAAGAACCAGTCACGTAACTGTTGAAATGAAGGAAGCATAGGTAATATTATGGGACAAAAAGTACATCCATACGGTTTTAGATTAGGCTACATAAAAGGTTGGAATTCTAACTGGTATGCAGATAAGACGACTTACGCTAAGACCCTTCAAGAAGATTTGAAGATTCGTAGCTACGTAGAAGAAAAAATGAAAAATGCTTCTGTAGCAAGCGTTGATATTGCAAGAACTTCTGACCAAGTTAAGGTTACAGTTTTTACAGCAAAGCCCGGTGTTGCCATTGGTAAGAAGGGTGCTGGAATTGAAAAAATAAGAATCGATCTTAAGAAGATCACTTCAGGAACATTGATTTTCAATATAGCTGAAGTTAAGAGACCTGACGCTGATGCAAAACTGATTGCAGAGAATATTGCTGCACAGCTCGAGAAGCGAGTGGCTTTCAGAAGAGCTATGAAGAAGGTTATCCAGTCAGCTTTTAGAGCTGGCGTAAAAGGGATCAGAGTGAGAACTGCTGGTCGTCTTGGTGGGGCTGAAATGGCCAGAGCTGAGGGGTACTCAGAAAGAAAAGTACCTCTTCACACACTAAGAGCTGATATTGATTATAACACTGCTGAAGCTAAGACTACCTACGGAATTATTGGTGTCAAAGTTTGGGTTTATAAAGGTGAGATTTACAAATAGAGATTGAGTTTTTGTAAATTAACTAAGTTGAGGTAGAAAAGATGTTAAGTCCAAAAAAGGTAAAATGGCGTAAGCAGCAAAAAGGTCGCATGAAGGGTAAAGCCTATCGTGGAAATACTATAACCTTTGGCGATTTCGCTATACAGGCAACCTCTTGTGGGTATATAACGAACCGCCAAATAGAAGCTGCTCGTATTGCTATGACTCGTCAAATTAAGAGGGGCGGTAATGTATGGATCAAAATCTTTCCAGATAAAGTCCTAACAAAGAAGCCAGCTGAAGTAAGAATGGGTAAAGGTAAAGGATCTCCAGACAGCTGGGTTGCTGTTATCAAGCCCGGAAGAGTTCTTTTTGAAATCAGTCATGACGATCATGACCTAGCAAAAAGCGCCTTGAGACTAGCTTGTTACAAGTTACCGGTTAAGACGAAAATTATTAAGAAGGCAACTGTAGAAAGCGCCAGCTAATTAAAGAGGTTGAGGAAGTTATGGCAGATATAATTAAGTATAGTGAAGTTAAAGATTTAGATGCTGCTGCAATTAATGCCAAGGTGTCTGAAGCAAGAAGAGCAATCTTCAATCTTAAAATGGAGAAGGTTACTTCTGGCTTAGAAAAGCCACATAACCTCAAAGTTTTGAAAAAGAATATTGCTAAGCTTTTAACAGCAAAAAATTTAAAAAAGTAAGGTTAAGAAATGACTACTGAAAATACAAAAATTAAGAGAAGACTGACTGGTGTTGTGGTTGCAGATAGTAATGCAAAAACTATCGTAGTAAGTGTTGAGAGACGCTTCAAGCACAAGACTTATAATAAGTTTATTTCTCAATCTAAGAAGTATCATGCACATGATGTTGAGAATAAAGCTAAGGCCGGTGATAAGGTTACGATTATTGAATCAAGACCTCATTCAAAAATGAAAAAGTGGGAGCTCCTTAGTATTAACTAAGAAAGTGTTAATAAAGGTTCGGAGATAAAGTAATGATCCAAATGCAAACAAAATTAGATGTAGCAGACAACTCAGGCGCTAAAATCGTAAAGTGTATCAAGGTTCTTGGTGGTTCTAAGAGAATGAGTGCTGGTCTAGGTGATATTATTGTTGTTGCTGTTCAGCAAGCTCTTCCTGGTGGAAAGATCAAGAAGGGTGATGTGAAGAAAGCAGTTATTGTTAGAACGAAGTACCCAATTAGAAGAGAAGATGGGTCATATATTCGATTTGATAAGAATAGTGTTGTAATTTTAAACCCAAATAGTGAGCCATTAGGAACAAGAATTTTTGGCCCTGTTGCTCGTGAATTAAGAGGAAGAAACTTCACTAAGATTTGTTCTCTTGCTCCGGAAGTACTTTAATCCCTTTAGGAAGTAGATATGCAAAAGTTAAAAATGAATGATGAAGTTATTATAGTGGCTGGAAAAGATAAGGGTAAAACCGGAAATATTCAGAACATCAATGATAAGAGAAATAATGTATTGGTTAATGGCGTTAATATGGTTAAGAAAGCCATGAAGCCTTCGCAAGATAACCCAGCGGGTGGTTTTGCTGAAGTTGAGCGTCCTATACATGTATCGAATGTTATGGTTGTTAGTCCAAAAACAAAGAAAGGAACTAGAGTTAGAATCGAAGAGCGAGATGGCAAGAAAGTAAGAGTTGCTGTAGCGTGCGGATCTATTCTTAATTAATTATAAGAGGCATAGTCATGACTAGATTAGGTGATAAATATAAGAGCGAAATTAAAAAAGCAATGCAGGATAAGTTTGCATACAAGAACGTAAACACAATTCCTAAGCTTGAAAAAATCGTTATAAACTGTGTAACTAAAGACTGTGTTCTCAACTCTAAAGTTGTAGACAGTATTAAGAGTGATCTTGGAGCAATTACCGGCCAATTAGCCGTAACTGCAAAAGCTAAGAAATCGATTGCATCTTTCAAGGTTCGTGAAGGTCAAGCTCTTGGAGCTGCTGTGACTCTAAGAGGCGAGAAGATGTATGAATTCTTAGATCGTTTAATCTCAATTTCTCTTCCAAGAGTTAGAGATTTTAGAGGTGTTTCTGCAAAGGCATTTGATGGTAAGGGTAATTATACTCTCGGCCTTAAAGAGCAGATCATTTTCCCAGAAATAAATTATGATAAAATTGATAAAGTTAGAGGTCTTGGTATCTCGATTGTAACAACAGCATCAAATAATGAGGAAGGGCGAGAGCTTCTAGCTCAGTTTGGTATGCCTTTTAAAAAATAGTAAGGATATTTACGATGGCAAGATTATCTCTAACAGTTAAGAATGAAAAAAGAAAGAAGCTCGCTGAAAAGCAGATTAAGCAAAGAATAGAGCTTCGTAAGAAAGTTAGAAATGAAAGTCTTTCTGAAGAAGAAAGATTCATGGCTCAAATGAAATTACAATCTCTTACAAGAAATGGTTGTAAGAATAGAGTCAGAAATAGATGTGAATTAACTGGAAGATCGAGGGGTTATTATAGAGCCTTTGGTCTTTCTAGAATTAAGTTCAGAGAATTGGCCCTAAGGGGAATGATTCCTGGTATAACAAAGTCAAGCTGGTAAGGGCGGAGAATACTATTATGATGACAGATCCTGTAGCAGATATGCTGACAAGAATAAGAAATGGAATGAGTGCTGGGCATGACCGAGTAGAATTTCCAGCAAGTAAACTTAAGGCTAATGTTTGTAAAGTTTTAAAAGATGAAGGTTTTATTCGTTCTTTTAAGATTATTGCTAAAGACAAAGCAGATATTAGAATCAAAGTTCTATTTAAAGAAGATGCCATTGTGGGTATTGAAAGATACTCAAAGCCTGGTCTTCGCCAGTATAGAAGTTATAGAGATATGCCACGAGTTCTTAGTGGTTTAGGTATTTCTGTAGTATCTACTTCTCAAGGAGTAATGAGCTCAAGAGAAGCTAAGGTTAAGAAAGTTGGCGGTGAAATTCTTTGTAGTGTTTGGTAGTCAAGACTATTTAAGAAATTAAGAGGAAGAAAAAATGTCAAGAATTGGAAAAATGCCTGTAGTTGTACCTGAAAAAGTTGAAGTTAAACTCAATGGTGCGAAAGTTGATGTTAAAGGTCCAAATGGACAGCTTGATTATAGTTTTACTGATAAAGTAAAGATCGAGATGAAGGGTAAGGAAGTTATTGTAACTCCTATTGATGACTCCAAAGAAAGTGTGAGCCTCTGGGGAACAACTAGAACTCTTATCAATAATATGGTTACTGGAGTAACAACTGGCTTTACAAAGACTCTAGAGTTTAATGGTGTCGGTTATAAAGCTTCAGTTTCTGGTTCTAGCTTAACTTTGAATTTAGGCTTCTCTCATCCAATTAACTTTGAGCTCCCAAAAGGTGTAAGTGCGAAAGTAACAAAGAACGTAATTGATATCTCTGGCGCTAATAAAGAACTTGTTGGATTTGTTGCAGCTAAAGTGAGATCGTTCAGACCACCAGAGCCCTACAAAGGCAAAGGTGTTAAGTATATAGATGAGCATATTACAAGAAAAGCTGGTAAGACCGGTGGTAAAAAGTAATTAAGCAATAGCGTATTAGGTTAAGGTAATTAGATATGAGAAAGCCAAACGGAAAAATTTCAAACCCATCTCTTAAAAAGAGAATGAGAAGAAAACTTTCGATAAGAAAGAAAGTTAACGGTAGCGCTGAGCGACCAAGAGTATGTGTTACAAAAACAAATAAGAATTTATTTGTTCAAGTGATTGATGATGGTACTCAAAAGACTCTCTTCTCTGTACAAACTTTTGGTAAGACAAAAGTGGATGCGGGAATGAATAAAGAAGGTGCTAAAGTTGTTGGTCAAAAAGTGGCTGAAGGACTTAAAGATAAGAAAATTAGTACGGTAGTTTTTGATAGATCAGGTAATAAGTATCATGGTGTTATTGCAGCACTTGCAGATTCAATTAGAGAAAACGGAATTCAAGTTTAATTTGAGGAAAATATGAGCGAAGAAAATAAAACAGAGACAGTTGAAAAAGTTGAAGTTAGTGCTGAAGCTAAAGCTCCTGAAAAAAAGGCTCCACGTAAAAAGCCAGCTCCAAGAAGAAAGGCTCCCCAAGTCGAGTCAGAATTCGAAGAAAGGGTTGTTGCGGTAAATAGAGTTGCCAAGGTTGTTAAGGGTGGTAGAAGGTTTTCTTTCTCTGCACTAATGATTGTTGGTGATAAGAAAGGCCGTGTAGGGTATGGCCTTGGTAAAGCTAAGGAAGTGCCTGAAGCAATTCGTAAAGCTACTCAAGCTGCTCAGAAGAATTTAATAGCTGTACCTCTAGATGGTGGCACAATTCCTCATGAGATATTAGGTGAGTATGATGCAGGAAAGATTCTTTTCAAGCCTGCTGCTCAAGGTACTGGTGTAAAAGCTGCAGGTGCTTGTCGAGCAATACTTGAACTAGCGGGTGTTAGAGATGTCCTAACTAAGTCGCTTAGAGGAAATAATCCACACAATGTTGTTAAGGCAACTTTTGAGGCGTTAGGTGGATTAAGATCAGTTGAACAAATAGCCAAAATAAGAGGCAGAGACGCAAAAGGTCTTAGACTTTAGTCTTTCGGAGTAAAATATGAATGGTAAAACAATTACAGTTAAACTAAAGAAAAGTGTTATCAGCAGTACTGAGAAGCAAAAAGCTTGTGTTAGAGGCTTAGGGTTAAGAAAGACAGGTTCTTCAAAAACTCTTGAAAATACTTCATCAGTAAGAGGGATGATTAAAAAAGTTATTCACCTACTAGAGATCACTGAATAAGGTTCGAGAGGAAGTTATGCTTACACTAAATAATATAAAAAGCCCTAAAGGCGCACACAGAAATATCAAAAGAATTGGTCGTGGACAGGGTTCAGGTCAAGGTACTCAAGCCGGTAAAGGTCACAAGGGTCAGAAAGCGAGAGCTGGTGGCGGTGTAAGAACTGGTTTCGAAGGTGGCGCGATGCCTCTTTATATGAGACTTCCTAAGAAAGGCTTTTCTAATGCACCGTTTAAGGTTGTTAACGCGGAAATCTCGCTGGCTCAACTTGAAGCTAAATTTGACGGAGGCGAGGTCACTCGTGAAGCTCTAATCGAAAAAGGCTTATTAAAGGGTATCAACAAAAGACGTCCTATAAAAGTTTTAGCTAATGGAGAGCTTACAAAAGCATTGACCTTTGTTAAAATTTCAAAGTTTTCAAAATCAGCCAAAGAAGCAATAACTAAAGCTGGCGGAAGCATAAGAGATTAATAAGAATCAAAGGAATAAGCAAGATGGCATCCGCTCAAGGAAAGATTGAAGAGCTAAAGAAGAAGATCTTTTTTACACTCCTTTTACTATTTGTTTATAGAATGGCAGCTCAAATACCAGTTCCTGGTGTTAACGGGTCAGCCATACAATCATACTTCGCTGAGTCTGGCGGTGGTATTTTCGATCTCATTAATACATTCTCAGGTGGTGCCTTTAAGCGCTTTTCTATTCTAGCTCTTGGTATCATGCCGTATATTACGACTTCTATTATTTTCAGTCTATTAGGTGAAGTTATCCCGCAGCTTGCTGAGCTTCAAGAAGATGCCGATGGACATAAGAAAATACAGAAATGGACTAGGTACGCTACAGTGGTTCTTTGCTGTGTACAAGGTTATGGGATGGCCGCAGTCTTTGAAAGCTTTAAAAGTCCAGGTGGTGTTGCCGTAATACCTGAGCCTGGTATGTTATTTCGCTTAACAGCTATGATTACTCTTGCCGGTGGTACTATGTTCTTGCTTTGGCTAGGTGAGAGGATTACAGAGTTCGGACTAGAGAATGGTGTCTCTCTGATTATCTTTGCAGGTATCGCAGTTGAACTTCCCTCAGAAATACTACAGAAGCTAACTCTTTTCAGAAACGGAGAATTGAGCGGCCTTAATATGCTACTTTTCTTCGTTGTTATAGGTGTTGCCTTTTATATTGTAGCCTTTATAGAAAGAGCTCACCGGGCAGTGCCTGTTCAATATGCTAAGAAAGTAGTTCATAATAGAGTATATGGTGGAGCACAAACTCTTCCTTTAAGAGTAGATACTGGTGGTGTTATGCCTCCTATTCTTGCAAGTTCTCTTCTCGCTGCACCTGCGACTTTCGCAAGCTTTGTGCCAGCAGAGAGTTGGATTAAGCCGTATGTAGATCAAATCCAGCAGAGTTTATATCCAGGTCAACTTCTATTCAATATTCTCTTTGCGCTTTTGATCGTGTATATGACTTACTTCTATGCACCAATTCAGTTTAAGACTAAGAAAATATCTGAAATGCTTCAGAAGAATAATGCGTTTATCCCAGGTTACAGACCAGGTAAGCAGACAAAAGATTATTTAGACTTTCTATTGAATAGGCTGACTTTCTTTGGTGCTCTATTCCTAGTTGTTATCTGTATTACACCAACACTCATTAGCGGTGCTCAGACTCGATTTGGCGGAACTGCTATGCTGATTTTGGTTTCTGTTTCAATAAGAGTAATGATGAATATTCAATCCTTTATGTACGCCGACAAGTACGAGACTAATCATAAGTCTCGAGGTAAGTACAAGGGCGCGAATAGAAGGTTCTAATGACTAAACCCCAATTAATTCTATTAGGTGCCCCTGGTTCAGGTAAAGGGACCCAAGCAGCCCGACTAGTGAGCGAGCTTGGTTACCAGCATATATCGACAGGTGACCTCCTAAGAAAAGAAATTAAATCTGGTTCTGAGCTTGGGCAAAGAGTTCAGGGGATAATGAACACTGGTGGTCTAGTTGATGATGATACTGTCCTTGAATTGTTGAAGTCGAATTGTGATTTAGAAAGTACGGCTTATATATTTGATGGTTTCCCACGTAATTTTGATCAAGCCAAGGCCCTTGATTCATCAGTTCTGAAAGGTGTTGAGAGCAGGGCCATCTATTTTGAAATTGATTTGAATATGTTAGCCGCTAGACTGGTTAATAGAAGAACCTGCACTGGTTGTGGTGAGATTTATAATCTACTCTCTAAAGCTCCTCAGCTTAGTGATAAGTGTGACAAGTGTGGTGCCGACTTGATGCAGCGTAAAGATGATAACGAGGAAACTGTAAAAACTCGGCTTGGAGTATTCAAGGAAGCAATCGAGCCTGTGTTGGCCCATTATAAAGCAGAAGATCGGCTAGGAGTTATTGATGCTTCAGCTGGTGCTGATGAAGTATTTGATAAATTGAAAGAAATAACGAGATAAGTAAGGCCTATAGAGTGGTTACGGTTTGACCAGTAAAAATTTGCATTATTGCATTTACTTTTATATATAGGCAAAACACAAAATAAGGCAATTTAATTTTATGTCAGACAAAGAAGTTATCGAAGTTGAAGGTGAAGTTACAGAGCTTTTACCCAACACAAAGTTTAAGGTAAAGTTGCCAAACGGGCACTTTGTCATTGCGCACATAAGTGGAAAAATGAGAATGCACTTCATCAAAATCCTCCCTGGAGATAAGGTTTTGGTTGAAATCTCGAAATATGACTTAACAAAAGGTCGAATTACCTACCGAAGCAAAGGTAGATAATAAAGGAAGTAAGAATGAAAGTAAGAGCATCAGTAAAGCCAATCTGTAAGGATTGCAAAGTTGTCAAGAGGAAGGGCATTCTTCGTGTTGTATGTAAGAAAAGTCCAAAACATAAACAAAGACAAGGTTAATCTTAACCTCAATAATATATTAGGAGTGTAGCTATGGCTCGTATTCTTGGTGTCGATATTCCTAGAAATAAAGTAATGAGGGTTGCCCTAACATCTATTTATGGTGTTGGACCAACCGTTGCTCTCACGGCTTTATCGAAAGCAAATATCGACTCGAATAAAAGTTCAAATGACTTAACAGAAGAAGAAATTCAAACCATCCGTAAGATTCTTGAAGAAGATTTCAATGTAGAAGGTGACCTGAGAAGAGAAGTCGGTCTTAATATTAAGAGACTGAAAGATATGGGTTGCTATAGAGGTGTTCGGCACAGAAGAAGCTTACCAGTTAGGGGTCAAAGAACCCATACAAACGCAAGAACCCGAAAAGGTCCTTCCGTTTCTATCGCTGGTAAGAAATCTATTAAATCGTTGAAATAGGGTAGGGGCGAGACATGGTTAAGAAAACAGCTTCAAAGAAGAAAGTTAAAAAAAATATTCCTAGTGGAATTTGCCATATTCAGGCATCTTTCAATAACACAATTGTTACATTTACTGACACACAGGGTAATGCTCTGTCATGGGCAAGTGCCGGTCAGTTAGGCTTTCGTGGTTCTAAAAAGTCTACTCCTTTCGCCGCTCAAATGGCGTCTATGGAAGCAGCTAAGCGAGCTATGGAGCATGGTCTACAGACAGTTGAAGTTCGAGTTAAGGGTCCTGGGGCAGGTAGAGAAAACGCTATCAGAGCTTTGGTTCAGGCAGGCTTAAAAATAACAGCCGTTGCCGATAAGTCACCGATTCCGCATAATGGATGTCGTGCACCTAAGAGAAGAAGAGTTTAATTTAAGTTTCACAGGAGACTACTAGAATGGATACATTTGTTGAAAAGAATTGGACTAATATGATTAGACCAGTTGCCTTAGAAGGTGACGCCGATACAACAAACTCAAGTTACGGGAAGTTTATCGCTAGACCTCTTGAGCGTGGGTATGGTCAGACGCTTGGAAATTCACTCAGAAGAGTGCTTCTTTCATCTCTACAGGGTGCGGGTATCGTATCCGTTAGAATTGAAGGGGTTGATCACGAGTTCGGAACGATCAATAACGTTAAGGAAGAAGTTTCTGAAATTATCCTTAACTTAAAAGAAGTTAGATTTAAGCTAAAAGCAAAAGAAGACGTTATTCTCACTTTAGAGAAAACTGGTGAAGGTCCTGTTAGAGCATCAGACATTGCTGATAATGGCAGTGTTGAGGTTCTAAACCCTGATCACGTTATTTGTAACGTTTCATCTGGTGGTTCAATCAGAATGGAAATTAAAGTGGCCCGTGGTAAGGGTTATGTAAGTGCTCTTGATAATAAGGAAGAATTTGATCTTCCTGTTGGCTGGATCTATTTAGATACACTATTTTCACCAGTGAACAGAGTTAACTTTACTGTTACAAACTCTCGAGTTGGTAAGAGAACGGATTACGATAAGCTTACATTAGAAGTATGGACCAATAGTGGAATTGATCCTAACGATGCAGTTGCTTATTCAGCAAAGATTTTAAGAGATCAGCTCGCTGTTTTCCTTAACTTCGAAGATGAAGATGAGACTGTTAGAGTTGAGACAACGACAACGACTACTACTCAAACTCCAGCTAACAACTTCCTATTGAAGCCTGTTAGTGAGCTTGAGCTCTCTGTTCGATCAGCGAATTGCCTACAGAATGCTAATATCAAGTATATTTATGAATTAGTATCTAAGACTGAAGGTGAGATGCTTAGAACAAAGAACTTTGGGCGTAAGTCATTAAACGAAATTAAAGAAATTCTATCTCAGATGGGCCTTGGGCTTGGTATGAAAGTCGACAGCATCATGAAAGAGATGCAAGAGAACAAAGACGCTGAGTAGATTTAGCAGATTGAGGAGTTTGGTATGAGACACCAAAAAAGAAAATATAGAATTGGAACAAATTCTAGCCATAGAAGATCATTATTAAGAAACTTAGCGATTGAAGTTATTGATCACGAGAAGATCAAGACTACACAAGCTAAGTGTAAAGCTGTTAGAGGTTATGTTGAAAAGCTAATCACTCTTTCTAAGAATGATACAGTTGCTAACAGAAGACTTGCTTTTAAGAAGCTTAACAACAAAGATGCTGTTAAAAGACTCTTTGATGAAGTTGGACCTAAGTTTAAAGAAAGAGCTGGTGGTTACACTAGAATTCTTAAGCTTGCTGACGGGCGTGTTGGTGATAACGCGCAAATGGCAATAATCGCTCTTGTCGATTAATTGTTGTTTTAAAGTCTAAGTAAATTCATTTAAAATAGGCCTTCCAGCTTCGGAAGGTCTTTTTATTTTTGAAGAGTTGGTAATGTCAAAAGAGTCAGAACTTTCAAAACAATCTACACGGCCTATGCCTCCTAATTCTAACTCTACAAAGAAGAAAGAAGTCCCTTTTAGCTTGAAAATAGCTTTTATCGCTTTGGTTATGGCATCAACTCTTGGCTATTCCATAATTCGTAAAAGACAGATTGAGAAATTAACAAGTACGAACAACTTTTTAATTCTAAAGACGATGCCTTCTTTCAGTTTTGAGAGGCTTTCTAAGACTGATTCTAATCAAAGCTTTGTAACCGATAAGAATATCTTTAATGGTAGCGGAGTTAACGCCATTTTAATTCACTTCTGGGGTACGTGGTGCGGCCCTTGTGAAGCTGAGCTTCCTGAGTTTATTGACTTTGCCAATAAGCTAAAGTCCAGTGGTGTAAAAGCAATACTTCTTGCTGTAAAAGATGATGATAAGAAAATTAAGAAGTTTATGAAGAGGTTTGGGGAGCTACCAGATAATATCATTCTTGCTCATGATAAAGTTGGATCCTCTATGCTCAAGTTTGGAACAGTAAAAGTTCCAGAGACCTACCTCTTTGCTAAAGATGGGAAGAACTTAAATAAATTCATTGGTGCTCAAGATTGGAAGCACCCTAGCTATCTAAAAAGAGTGAATTTCTATTTGAATCAGGCCGTTTCTGATTAGAAGTCTTACACAATCATCTGCCGATGAAGTAACTTTTGCCTACTTATTGGGCTATCTAAATAGCCGAATTTACATATATTATAGTATATTTCGATCAAAATCTATTCAAAATCATTCTAGGCAACCTCAAGAGATTTAAGAAACTGCCGAAAAGTTAAACAGTTATTCACGGTGATGTTTCTTTTTTGGACGTTACTTAGGCTAAGAAAATTAGTCAGGAGATAGAGATGATCAATTGGAAAGAGATGAAGAATTTACATGTTATCTCAAAGCTATCTGAGATTTTACATAAGTGGTACGGTACAGAGCTAATCTGGACTGACTCTCATGGAAAAATTCAAAGTGGGCATCTTGATAAAGGAAAAGAGCATAAGAATTTATTCTTTAAGGTTCAGATGAATATGCCAATGGGCCATAACTTTACTCATCAAGATATTGAGAATGTAACTGAGACCCTAAAAGATGAAAATAATCAAACCATTATTTTTGAGAGCTCATTTACTCATATCAAAGGTGTTGCCTCAAGAGTTGTTGTAGATGGCGAGTATATGGGAACAGTAATCGCCTATCCCTTTGTTCTTGATTCAATCACTGAAGATGAGAAGTCTGCCTTAGTTGCTCAGGTTGTGGAGTCTGGCGCTTCTGAAGCTGATGCTAAGTCTGCGGTTGATCATTTACGTTCTATGAATGATTTGGATGTTGAATACTTACCCGAACTTGTTGAATTAGTTTCAGAAGAAATTGTAGAATTCCATGAAGAGATTTCAAAGAGAGAAGAAAGGATTCAAGAGCTTAACTCTGAGTTAGGTGATAAGTATCGCTATCATATGATGATTGGTAAATCTAAGAAGATGCAGCAGATCTATAATTTGCTAGAGAAGATCTCAACTTCAGAAGCTTCAGTATTTGTACAAGGTCAAAATGGTACAGGTAAGGAACTTGTTGCCAAAGCAATTCACTACTACTCACCACGAAAAGATAATATGTTCTTGGCCCTAAACTGCTCGGCCTTTAACGATAACCTCCTTGACTCAGAACTATTTGGACATGTTAAAGGAGCCTTTACTGGTGCAATCAAAGATAAGAAAGGTCTATTTGAGCAAGCAAATGGTGGCACACTATTTCTTGATGAAGTTGGAGATACTAGTCTTTCAATGCAGGTGAAACTTCTAAGAGTACTTCAAGAAGGAACCTTCTTACCAGTTGGCGCAAATGCTCCGAGAAAAACAGATGTGAGGATTATTGCTGCAACTAACAGAGACATCAAGAAAATGATGGAATCCGGTGAATTCAGAGAAGACCTCTACTATAGAATCAATGTAATCAATGTAAACTTACCTGCTTTGAAAGAGCGTAAAGAAGATATCCCTATACTTATGGATCACTTTCTTAAGAAGAGGTGTGACGAAGCCGGTCTGGCCATGAAGACTTTTTCAAAAAAGTGCTTAGAGAAAATGCTAGACTATCACTGGCCAGGTAATGTGCGAGAGCTTGAAAATGAAATCGAAAGACTTGTTGTCCTTGCGGGTGACGATAAGATTGTTACTCCAGAGCAAATGAGTCCGCGGATAATGGATGCGGTTGGTGGTCCTCGCTCTGGTGGAACGGCTTCGGTAAGAGGTATCAATACCAATGGATCTTTGAAAACCGCTCTTGAGGAACTTGAATCCATTATGATCAAAGAAGGCCTGAAGCGCTGCAACTTCAATAAGTCAAAACTTGCTAAAGAACTTGGAATTAGTCGAGCGTCACTTATTATGAAAGTTGATAAGTATGACCTTGATAAGAGAAAGCAGGCAGCAAACGAATAGTAAATAAATAACGCAGAGAAATAGCCTCCTAAACGCCATAAGGGTATATTACCTAGGCTTTTAGGAGGTTTTTTTATGTCCAGTGATCTGTTGGACCAAAAGCGTAATGAGCTTTTAGGTTTACGAGAAAATTCAAAAATAGGGGGAGGCGCTGCTCGAATTGAGAAGCATCACGCCCAAGGAAAATATACAGCAAGAGAGAGAGTTGAAAGACTCTTAGACCCAGGTTCATTTATTGAGTTTGATCAATTTGTTGTTCATCAGTGTACTTCTTTTGGAATGGAGAAGAATAAGTATCTTGGGGATGGCGTTGTTACTGGGCTTGGTGAAATCAATGGCCAAAAAGTAGCACTCTATTCTCAAGACTTCACTTGCTGGGGCGGAGCACTCGGTGCTGCCCATGCTAAGAAAATATGTAAAATAATGGACTTTGCTCTTGAGAATCGCATTCCCATTATTGGAATGAATGATAGTGGTGGCGCAAGAATTCAAGAAGGTGTTGAATCTCTTGCAGGCTATGCTGATATCTTCTATAGAAATGTTCTATGCTCTGGCGTGATCCCGCAGATATCTCTCATTATGGGGCCTTGTGCAGGAGGGGCCGTTTACTCACCAGCAATAACAGACTTTGTTTTTATGGTGGATAAAACCTCCTATATGTTTGTTACAGGTCCAGACGTAATTAAAACGGTAACGCATGAAGAAGTGACGAAGGAAGACCTTGGCGGTGCTACAACTCATAATGAAAAATCGGGTGTAGCTCAATTTAAATGTGCTGATGAAGACGAGACTTTCGAAAGAGTTCGCGAATTATTGACTTACATCCCAGCATCAAATTATAGGGATCAAGTAAGTAAAGAATCTACAGATTCAGTCTTTCGTGAGAATGGTAAATTAAAAGAAATTATTCCAGCAAATCCAAAAAAGCCCTATGACATGAAAGAGGTCATCGTTGATATAGTTGATGATGGAAACTTCTTAGAAGTTCATAAAGATTTCGCTAAGAATATAGTTGTTGGGTTTGCTTCAATTGGTGGAATCAAAATAGGCATTGTGGCCAATCAACCGCAGATTTTAGCAGGTGTTCTCGATATTGATAGCTCGAGAAAGGCCGCAAGGTTTGTGCGCTACTGTGATGCTTTTGATATTCCTCTTTTAACCCTCGTTGATGTACCTGGCTTTCTTCCAGGAGTGACTCAGGAGTATGGAGGAATAATTACTCATGGTTCTAAACTTCTTTATGCCTATGCGGAAGCTACAGTACCAATGATTACATTGATTACTCGAAAAGCTTATGGTGGTGCTTATGATGTAATGGCATCAAAGCATATTAAAGCAGATATTAATCTGGCCTACCCAACTGCTGAGATTGCGGTAATGGGTGCAGAAGGTGCCGTTAATATTGTTTTTAGAAAAGAACTACAGGGTCTTGAGGGAGCTGCTTTTGATGAGAAGAAAGCGAGCTTAGTTGCTGACTATGAAAAGAAGTTTAGTAATCCTTATAGAGCGGCTGAAGTTGGCTATGTTGACTCTGTTATTCTTCCCGAAGAAACACGAAAGAGTATTTATGAATACTTCTGCGTCCTTAAAGACAAGAAAGTAAGCCTTCCTCCTAGAAAACATGGAAATATTCAATTATGAGCATTCGACTAGAAGAGATTAAACCTAAGAGGGTAATGATTGTTAACCGAGGAGAAATTGCTTCTCGTGTTGCCAAAGCGTGTAGAGAATTAGGTCACACCTCAGTAGGTCTTTGGACTGATAATGAACCTGATGCTGCTCATTTGGAATATTGTGATGAGTGGGTGCATTTGGAAGGTAACGGTAATGCTGAGACCTATCTTGATATGGCCAAACTTGTAGCGCTAGCAAAAGAAAATAATATTGATGGTGTTCATCCTGGTTATGGTTTTCTTTCGGAAAATGGAAACTTTTCAACAATGCTTTCAGAAGCTGGGATTATTTTTATTGGCCCTCACAATGAAGCTATAAAAGTGATGGGTGATAAAGCGACTTCAAAGGCTTTGGCCAGAGATGCCGGCGTACCAGTTGTGCCTGGAACATCTGAAGCTGTGCCGACAGTGAAGAAGGCCTTAGAGGTTGCTGAAGAGATTGGGTATCCTATTCTATTAAAGGCGGTTGCTGGCGGTGGAGGCCGGGGAATGCGCGCCTGCATATCTCCCGAAGAAGTTCAAAAGAATTTCGAAGCTGTTGTGAGAGAATCTACAGCTGCTTTTGGAAACGGGGATTTATTAGTTGAGAAACTTATTGTTAACCCTCATCATATTGAAGTTCAGATAATGGCGGATAAGAAGGGCAATGTTTACCACTTCTTTGAAAGAGAATGTTCAATTCAAAGGCGTCATCAGAAAATTATAGAGGAAGCTCCATCTCCTTTCATTGGAGAAGATGAAGAGTTAAGAAGAGATATTTGTGAGACAGCTGTAAAACTAGCTCGCAGTGTAAAGTATGATTCAGCAGGGACAGTTGAATTTATTATGGGTGAGGATAAGAAGTTCTACTTCTTGGAAATGAATACTCGTATTCAAGTAGAGCATCCAATCACTGAAGAGATCACAGGTGTAGACCTTATTATTTGCATGATCCAATCGGCTTTTGGAGATGACCTTCAAATCCCTTCACAGGAATGGATTAAAAAGACTGGCCATGCGATTGAGTGCAGAATTTGCGCTGAAGATCCGATTACTATGCTTCCTTCTCCGGGAGTTGTAACTGGGTTTGAAACAAACTTCCCTCAGGGAGTTAGGTTTGATCATTGCCTTTATAGAGGACTTGAAGTTACTCCTGATTTTGATCCCATGGTTGGAAAGTTAGTTGCTAAAGGTCTTGTTAGAGATGTTGCCATTAGAAAGATGAAAGCAGCACTTGCAGGCCTTTACATAGAAGGACTTAAGAATAATATTCCACTTCACAAAGTAGTTATGGACGACCCTGTCTTTAACGAAGGGGGCTATACGACAAACTATATTACCGATACTGCTCCACAAGAGAGGATCGACAAAAGTATAGACTTTGTATCTATTTACAGAAAACTTGCTGCAGCTGAAGCTCGTAATATGGGGATGTAATGAGAACTTATCTTATAGATTCAGAAAATAGTGAATATATTATTGATCTAACTAAAACAGTGCAGCACTCATCAAAACTTGTTGAGTATGAATTCTGTACAGTTACTGAAAACAAGGTTGTTAATAAAGAATCTATTTTTATTAGAAAGTTAGCAGGGAACTACTACTGCTCTGATGACAACAAAGCGTGGAAGAAGATTGCGCGTCAGCATATTCCACGGAGGCTTCTCAATGTTGATCAAGTCTTGAAAGTTTATAGAGGCTTTAAGCCATCTGGCCTTTCTGGTGGAGCAAGTGGCGAATTACTTACCCAAATGCCGGGTAAGGTGGTAAAAATCAATATTGAAGTTGGACAAGTGGTCAAGAAGGGAGAATGTGTTCTCATTCTTGAGGCCATGAAAATGGAAAATGAGATCAAAACTTCTGTTGAAGGAAGTGTTAAAGCAATTCACGTCAGTGAAGGGGACGCCCTGGATTCAGGTGTTCTTATGGTGGAAATAGAGTAAGAAAAGGAGACTTTGTGAGCGAGTGGGACAAAGCTAAGAATGATTTTGATAAGGGCAGCAAATTTATCGGCCCAGTTTTTATAGTATTATTTCTAATTACACTAGGAAGAACTTCTTTTTATACAGTTCAGCCAGATGAAGAAGCAGTGATCATTCGTTTTGGAAAGTATCTAGGAACTTCTCAACCGGGTCTTCACTTTAAACTTCCCTTAGGTGTTGATGAGGTTACTCTGGTTAAGACTAAACGAGTTTTACAGCAGGAGTTTGGCTTTAGAACCAAGAGTACTCAAGGAAGAAGAACGACTTATAATCAAAAAAGTTTTGATCAAGAGTCACTAATGTTGACTGGAGATCTTAATGTTGCTGACGTTGAATGGGTTGTTCAGTATCAAATTAGTGACCCGTTTAAATACTTATTTCAAACGTCCTCTCCTGAGAGAAATATTCGAGATGTTTCAGAATCAATCATGCGAAGAGTTGTTGGTGATAGACTTGTTACAGATGTTTTAACAACAGGAAGAGTTGAGATAGCAAGTGAAGCTCAGAGGTTAATGCAAGAGATTTTGAATAACTATGATCTTGGGGTAACGATCGTTACTGTAAAGCTTCAGGATGTGAACCCACCAGATTTTGTTAAGAAGTCTTTTAATGAAGTGAATGCTGCGAAGCAGGAGCAAGAGAAAGTAATTAATCAAGCTGAAGAGTCATACAATAGAGTTATTCCTGAAGCCAGAGGTAAAGCTGAAAAGCTTGTCAGTGAGGCAGAAGGTTCTGCTAAAGCTGAGGTAAATAAGGCTCAGGGTGACGCAGAGAAATTCTTATCAATTCTGAAAGAATATAAGAGGGCCCCGAAAATTACTCGGAAAAGAATCTACCTTGAGACAATGTCCAGCATTTTAAAGAAGGTCGAAGATATTACGATCGTTGATGATGCAGTAAAAGGTGTTCTTCCAGTTTTTTCAAAAAGTGGAGTTATAAGTGGGAAATAAAAGCATAGTTTCTATAGTTATTCTTGTTTTGATTATGATTATTTTCAAAATGACATTTTTTGAAATTAATGAAGGTCGACAAGCGATTATTACTCAGTTTGGTAAGCCAGTAGGAGAGCCTTTAGTAGAGGCAGGGCTTCACTTTAAACTTCCTTTTGTTCAAAAAGTTCAGTTTGTTGATAAGCGAATTCTAAGCTGGGATGGTTTTCCAAATCAAATCCCTACAAAGGACAAGAAGTACATTAAAGTTGATACTACTGCTCGTTGGAAAGTTGTAGATGCTCTTAAATTTATTCAGACAGTTAGAAATGAGCGTGGAGCTAAAGGGCGCTTAGATGCACTCTTAGACTCTGCAACTAGAGATGTTATTTCTAATCAAAACCTTGTTGAGGCAGTTCGAAACTCTAACGGTATTTTGGATAAGATTGAAGAAAAGAAAAATGAAATTGTGAAGCTTAAAGCAAGTGGTGAGCCAGTGATCGAGGACGAAATTACTGGAGAAATAGAAAAGATTTTTGAAGGAAGAGAGAAGCTTTCAAATTTGATTGCGAAGTCTGCAAGTAAAGAACTTGCAAAATTTGGGATAGAGCTTATAGATGTTCAGTTTAGAAGAATTTCCTATGAGGCATCTGTTGAGACTAAAGTCTATGAGAGAATGATTTCTGAAAGACAGAGAGTTGCTCAGAAAATTCGCTCAATTGGTCAAGGTGAAAAGGCCAAGATTGAAGGTCGACTCGCTAGAGATTTAAGAGAAATTAAGTCTGAAGCATATAAGAAAGCGGAGATTGTTAAAGGGATAGGAGAGGCAAAGGCAATTAGAATTTATGCTCAAGCCCTCTCTCAGGATCCTAGCTTTTTTGAGTTCACAAAAACTATGGATGTTTATAAGAACTCACTTCGTGAAGATGCGAAATTTCTTATGAGCTCTGATGGAGACTTATTTAAGTACTTTAAAAAGTCTTATTAGCTAATATAGAGTGAGTAGCTAACTCACTCGCTCTTAAGATAGGTATAGCTAGTTAGACAGTCTTCATAGAAATCAACCCATTTAACTCCTTGCCTTGGCTGCATCTGGCCTTGGCTTACGAGTTTGCTGACAACTTTCTTCATTCTCTGGGCCATATATTCGGGATTATACTGCATCGTCGATAAGACGGCCGAAGATGTGTTGCCTTTAATTATTTCCTCGATATAGAAACCCTGAGGATCATCTGCATCAGCGTAAACGTGAACTTCATTTAAGCGGCCAAAGAGATTATGCATGTCCCCCATAACATCTTGATAGGCCCCCGTTAAAAATATCCCTACAAGATATTCCTCATTCTCACTTAGGTCATGAATAGGCATGGTCGGAGATATTTTGTCTTGATTAATAAATTTATTGATAACGCCATCACTGTCACAAGTGATATCTGCAATAGAACAGGTGAGGCCTGGCCTTTCATTAAGTCTTGTCAAAGGAACAACGGGAAGCAACTGATCTATCGCCCAGTGATCAGCGGCTGATTGAAAAACAGAGAAATTACAAAGATACTGAGGAGAGAGATCATTTTCAAGATTTTGCAGAGACTCGGGCATTGACTTTAAAGTCTGGGCAAAAGTCATGACCTTATCTACCACCCTCCAATAGAGAGTTTCTAGCTTTGCTCTTTCCTCTAAGTTGATAACGCCGAGATTGAAGGCATGGAGGGCCTGCTCTCTAATCTGAGTCGCCTCATTATAAATCTCTTGGTAATTATCTTTATCAGGTGTCCACTCGTGCATTTCTCTCATATTCGTTACTAGAATATGCTCATCCTTTATTGGGTCTGTATTAAAGTCAGTTTGAGAAACACATATTTTATCTACAACATTAGTGACAACAAGTGAGTGGTGGGCGGTAATGGCCCTTCCACTTTCGGTTACTATATTGGGGTGAGGAACACTCTCTAGGTCGCAAACTTGTTTCAGCCCATAGACAATATCTGCGACATATTCATTGAGATGATAATTAATTGATGAGTCAGTATTAGTTCGGCTACCATCATAGTTTACACCAAGCCCACCTCCAGCATCAAAGTATTCAAGAGCGCAGCCTAGTTTGAAAAGTTGAGTGTATATGCGAGCACCTTCATTAATAGCATCTTTTAAAGTTCTAATATCTGAAATTTGTGAACCTATATGAAAGTGAAATAGCTTGATGGAGTCTTTAAGACCATGCTCATCCATAAGTTGAACAGCTCTAATCATTTCAGATGCGGAGAGGCCAAATTTTGCTCGGTCGCCAGTTGAATTCGCCCATCTTCCCTGTCCTTTGATAGACATTCTTCCTCGAAGGCCAATAATGGGGGTGATTTTAAACTTCTTACTTAGCTTTAAGAGCTTAGGAAGCTCAGAGAATTTCTCTATAACGATAATGATCTTTCTTCCAAGCTTTGTCCCCATTAAGGCTAAGCTTAAATAGTCTTCGTCTTTGTAGCCATTGAGAATAGTTAAGGCGTTGTCATTACTATTGTAGGCAAGGACTGCAAGTAGTTCGGCCTTAGAGCCCGCTTCGAGTCCATAGTGATAACTTTCTCCTGCATCAATGATCTCTTCAACAACCTCTCGCATTTGATTTACTTTTATAGGGTAAACGCCATTGAAATTTCCTTGATAGCTGGCTTCATTAATGACTTCACGAAAAGTTTCATTAATCTTTTTGACCTGTGACCTGAGAATATCATGGAAGCGAATAACGGCCGGAAGCTCCACTCCTTGCGAGCGCATTTCGCTGACAACTTCAGTAATAGGAATAGGGAGGCCAATCGATGTTGCATTTACCGTGATATGACCCTTTGAATTTATATCAAAGTACCCTTCTCCCCATTTGGAAACTCGATAGGTCGCTTCGGCCTCTTCTTTAGTCCAGTCTTTCATTTGTTATCCCTTCCTAAGAGGAGGATTAATTCTCTTACAACTTTAGTAGCGAAGACACTACTATTTCCTGTGGAGTCAATCTCTGGCGCTAGCTCAACAACATCAGCGCCAACAAAATTCTTACTCTTCAAAATTTTACAGAGCCTGATAAAAGAGTGGAAGGTCTCTCCTCCTGCTTCGGGAGTTCCAGTACCAGGAAGGTAAGCGGGATCAAAGTAGTCTAAGTCCAAAGTAAGGTAGAGAGGCCGCATTGGATCTATTTCTTTGATACTATCTAAGAAATTATCTAAGCTCTTTCTAATTGTTCCTTCCTGTTCCATCCACTTATACTCTTCTTTAGTTCCTGAGCGAATTCCATATTGGATAAGATGGTGGTTGTCTCCCCAGTGATCTAGAACGCGTCTTATTATGCTAGCGTGGCTATAGTGATGCCCTTCATAACTATCTCTTAAATCGGCATGAGCATCGAGATGAATAAGAACCAAGTCATCAAAGGTCTCGAGGTATTTCTTGATGGGAGCGTAGGAGATAGAGTGCTCTCCACCAAGAGTTAGTATCTTTGCTCTATCCTTATTCAGATTAGATTTCTCTGTAAGTTTAAAGAATGCATCAGTACCTATTCTCCAATTAGCTGTTTGGTCTTCAGTATGACCTACGGGAAGATTGCCTAGGTCAATTAAGTTAGAATAGTCTTCAAGGTCTAAATCCAGGTAAGGGCTATAAGACTCTATTCCCGGGCTATTACTTCTAATTGAGTCTGGACCAAGTCTAGCGCCTTTTCTAAAGCAAGCAGTGCCATCAAACTCAAAACCTATTAAGTGGAGTGAGTTTTCTTCTATCTGGTGCCCTTGCTTGAAGAATTCATAAACTCCATCTTTGGGCGCTGTCAGTTTAGAGTTGTTCATTTGGCCCGTCCTTAAAAAGTCTTTTGATAAGCTCCTTACTGGCGTGTTCTGTTGAAATAAGGCCATTGAAAACTTGCGCCTCAAGTTCACTGTAGAGGCTATTTAACTTATCTTGTGACTGAACATAGCGGTGAATATCTTTATAAAAGTAGCTTTTGAGCCAAGCTTTCTTTTGGGTTTGCCTCTTACTTTCAAAGACATGCTCTGTTTTTGCTTTACTTTGGAATTTGAATACCTGTTCAATAATTTCTTCAAAGCCTGTTTTATTAAGGCAGCTGCAGGTCAAAGCGATAGGGCTCCAGAAGCTATTCTTTTTAACGATACTAAGCGCGCCAGTATATTGATTCTTAGAATTTTCGGCCATGGTAAGGAGGTCTCCATCTGCCTTATTGAAAATGAGAAGATCTGAGAGTTCTATAATTCCTTTTTTAATGCCTTGAAGTTCATCTCCTGCAGCTGGCACCATAAGAACCATGAACAGATCAACCATTGAAGAGACTTCAAATTCTGATTGTCCTACACCTACTGTTTCGATGAGAATGATATCGAAGCCATTTGCTTCGCACAGAAAGATGGCCTCGCGGGTTTGAGCGGCCACTCCTCCAAGACTTCCTGACGTTGGACTTGGCCTTATGAAAGAATTTTCATGTTGAGAGAGTTCCTCCATTCTCGTTTTATCACCGAGAATGCTCCCTCCAGATACTGGTGAGCTAGGATCAACTGCTAGGACAGCAACTTTATGACCTCTTTTTATGAGCTCCAGGCCAAAAATTTCTATAAAGCTTGATTTACCGACACCCGGAACTCCCGAGATACCAATTCTAAGACTCTTTCCTGACTTTGGAAGTGCCTCTCGAAGTAACTCTGAGGAGAGCGCTCTATCTTGTTGCTTTGTAGATTCAACAAGAGTAATCGCCTTTGCTAAGGCCCTGCGATTACCAGTGAGTAAGAGCTTTGCCATCTCAATTGATTCAGACTCTTTAGTCATTACTTAACAGCCTCGTTGATGGCATCAATCACTGCACGAGCAGATTCAGGAATAGGAGTCCCTGGACCAAAGATACCTTTAACACCGATACTATTTAGGTATTCATAGTCTTGCTTTGGAATAACGCCACCAACCACAACGATTATTTCCTTGGCCTCCAGTTTCACTAGCTCAGTAATAAGTGCTGGAACTAATGTTTTATGGCCAGCAGCTTGAGAGCTGACACCTACAACATGCACATCATTATCTACAGCTTGTCTTGCAACTTCGGCGGGAGTTGAGAAGAGAGGGGCAAGGTCAATATCAAAGCCAACATCAGCAAAGGCAGTGGCGATAACTTTAGCTCCACGATCATGTCCGTCTTGTCCCATTTTAGCGACGAGCATACGAGGTCTTCTTCCTTGGGCCTTTTCAAAGGAGTCAATAATAGTTTTAATTTCCATCCAGTTCTCATCCTTTTCAAAAGCTTGGCCATAGATACCACTTACTGTTCTCGACTGGTCTTTAAAGCGGCCCCATGATTTTTCTAAAGCACTTGTAATCTCGCCTACGGTTGCCCTAAGTCTTGTAGCTTTAACTGCAAGATCCAGAATATTTCCCGCGCCGCCATTAGAATAGTCCTCTAAGTCTTTGAGGGACTTTTCAACGGCCTTGTTATCTCGCTCGGTCTTTAGTGTTTGGAGTCTTTCAATTTGTTCCTTTCTAACTTTAACATTATCAATCTCTAAAATTTCAACTTCATCTTGAGCATCAGTCTTATACTTATTAACTCCAACAATAACGTCCTCACCTCTATCAATTCGTGACTGCTTTAAGGCCGCTGACTTTTCAATATTAAGTTTAGGTACACCTTTTTCAATTGCCTTTGCCATCCCGCCAAGCTCTTGAACTTCACTCATGATTTCTCTTGCTCGTTCAGCAATTTCTTGAGTAAGCGTTTCCATCATATAAGATCCACCCCATGGGTCGACCACATTAGTAATACCAGTTTCTTCTTGAAGGATGATCTGCGTGTTACGGGCAATTCGAGAAGAGAATTCAGTAGGAAGGGCAATGGCCTCATCAAAGCTATTGGTATGGAGTGATTGAGTTCCGCCAAAGACTGCTGCCATGGCCTCAATAGTTGTTCGTACAATATTATTGTAGGGATCTTGCTCAGTTAAGCTCCAACCTGAAGTCTGGCAATGGGTTCTTAGCATAAGGGATTTCGTATTCTTCGGGTTATGCTTACTCACGATTTCAGACCATAGAAGGCGCGCAGCTCTAAGCTTGGCAATTTCCATATAGAAGTTCATTCCAATGCCAAAGAAGAATGAAAGTCTGGGAGCAAACTGATCAATTTCTAGGCCGGACTCAAGAGCAGTTTCTATATACTCTTTTCCGTCGGCCAGTGTATACGCCAATTCAAGTGCAGCGTCTGCTCCAGCTTCTTGCATATGGTAGCCAGAAATAGAGATGCTATTATACTTAGGCATATTCTTTGAAGTGTAAGCAAAGATATCAGAGATAATTTTCATAGAAGGAGTTGGCGGATAGATATAAGTATTTCTAACCATAAATTCTTTAAGAATATCATTTTGAATTGTTCCAGTTAGCTTTTCAGGACTCACTCCTTGCTCTTCAGCTGCAACTATATAACTGGCAAGTATAGGAAGAACAGCACCGTTCATAGTCATAGAAACAGAAACTTTATCTAACGGAATACCATCAAATAGAATCTTCATATCTTCAACACTATCAATCGCAACGCCTGCTTTTCCAACATCCCCTAAAACTCTAGGGTGGTCAGAGTCGTAACCTCGGTGGGTTGCCAAATCAAAGGCGACTGAGACACCTTGGCCGCCGGAACTTAAGGCCTTGCGATAGAAATTATTAGACTCTTGCGCCGTAGAGAAACCTGCATATTGGCGAATAGTCCACGGCCTTCCTGCATACATCGTAGCTCTTGGTCCTCTAATGAAAGGATCAATTCCTGGCATTGTATTAGTTTGCTTATTATTTTCAAGATCTTCTTGTGTATAGAGAGGGCGAATGGGAATGCCTTCAGGGCTCATCTTTGTTAAGTCAGAGATACTCTTGCCCTTACTTTCTTTAGTGAGGAGTTGGGACCACGCTTCTTTATTCTCTTTATTCACTTTAGTTTCCTCTCTTGATGATTTTTATTTGAATAGGAGGCTAACGTATCAAAAGTGCTTGGAAAGCTCAAAAACTAGGCATTATGAAGAGTGTATTGGGGCATTAATTACCTTGTTTTTGTGCACTGCCTTTATTCTGTTAAAATAGTGGAGTGAACTAGTTGAAACTTGGAGGTATTTGGGTGTTTAAGCCTAAGAAAGAGGAAGGCTCAGTATCTTTAGAGTCATCACTACAATCTTTTTTCTACTCTCAATTAATGGAATTTAATAAGAAGGCGACATGCCCTCTTTCCAATGAAGCCATTTACTACTCCAGCTTAGTTATGGATAAGTTTGGTTCTTCAGGAGAACTCTTTGAAACGAGTGAAGGCAAAGTCAGAGAGAAGGTTTTAGGTGTAAAGCTTCTTGAATCTTCAAACCTTTCAACAAAGGAGAGGACGCGTCAGCTGAAGGATATAGGGGACACAGCATTGATTGTTTGTGGCTTCTTTTCAGATTCTCTTAAGAAGAAAATTATAGATACTAAGTACTATCAAGAAGTAGGGCAAATTGCTTATCGGCAGCTTAATTCAGTAGTGCCCATTGCCTACGATATTCCAAGCTTCTTCGATGGAGTTTCATCGAACTTCGATAAGATCACTACAGTTATGAATCTCGTTTCCGAAAAAACATTCAATCGTGACTGGGATTCAGAGTCTGTTTATCTCTTTGTCTCTAAGAAGCTCATTGGTTAACTCTTCTTATGAATAGATTTGATCCTATAAATTAAATTGAGTAATAGCGTTCTATCTATAGGCAGGTATAATCATAACTGTCTTGATATCATTAGAATTTTAGTTGCAATTTCTTCTCTATCTTTGGAGGGTAATTATGGTTCTTATAGCTAGAAGGTTGGTGAATAGGTGGCCCAAGTAGAAACGATTATTGATCGATTAAGTAAGAAAACTTTAGAGATAAATATAAAAGAAAAGCGCTACTTTATTGTGGGTAAGCTTGCTTATCACTTTGCACTTGCCATTCATCTGGTCTGGGTTCCACTCTTCTTTTTTTTAAAGGCAACGAATTTAGCATTAGTAAATATTTTGAGTGTCTTTGCCTTTCTTATTCTTATTCAAATAAATAGAAAGGAGAAGTATCTATTAGCAACATCTATTGCTTTGATAGAAGTTGTCCTGTACCAAGTGGCCGCCGTTTATTACTTGGGCTGGGATACAGGCTTTCAGTATTTTATTATTGCCGCTATTATGCTTCCTTTCTTTGCAGCAAAACCCAAGCCAATCATAAAGTTTCCTCTCGCTCTTATGTGTATGGCCACTTTTCTCTTGTTAGAAATTAACTTTAAGGGGGGAGCTTCATTTTATTCGATTCCTCCCATTGCCGTATCTATATTTAGATATAGTAATATTATTTGCTCATTGTCCTTAGTGATTATTGTGTCATACTTTTTTAATGCTACTGTAGACTTTGCAGAGAACCATCTTGAAGTACTTATGCAGAGATCCGAAGATTTACTCCATAATATTCTACCTATCTCAATTGCGAAGAGATTAAGAAGTGAAAATCAGACTATTGCAGATGGATATAGTTTAGTAACCGTTTTATTCTTGGACATGGTCGGGTTTACAGAAATGGCTTCAACTAAGAAGCCTGAAGAAGTGGTGACTTTATTGAATAGACTCTTTTCTTCATTCGACGATTTGTCATCAAAGTATGATCTGGAAAAAATTAAAACAATTGGAGATTCCTATATGGTTGCCGCTGGGGTACCTGATTATAAAGAGGATGATGCTAAGAGAATGGTGAACTTTGCCCTTGAGCTAAAACCTACATTAGAAAAATTTAACCTTGAGACCGGTAATAATTTAAAATTTAGGGCCGGAATCAACTCTGGGCCGGTGGTGGCAGGAGTAATAGGAAAGAAGAAATTTATTTATGATCTTTGGGGGGATGCTGTAAATGTTGCTTCAAGAATGGAATCCCAAGGTCTAGTCGGAAAAATCCAAGTGTCGGAATCTACCTATGAACTTCTTAAAGAAGATTTTCACTTTGAAAAAAGAGATAAGATAGAGATTAAAGGTAAGGGCCTAATGCAAACTTACATCTTAATAAGCTAGAAAACTGCTCTAAGCCTATCTATAATGGCTCTACTGCGGCATATGTTTCCGTTCTAATAAGAATTTGAAATTATTTTTTAAAACAAGGATACTTTATAAGTAACTTCTACAAACTATCGAGGATGTTTTTAGTGTATAAAATAATTTTTACGGTCTTTCTCATTCAAATAACATCAGCATATGCCTATATTGCTAATGGAAAAGTTTCTACTGAAGATCATGAAAAAATGATAAGCGCTTTAGGAAATATGACATATGAGGATTTTATGTCAGTGCCTGGTAAAACGGAGGTTGAATTTCCTTGTGGTGCGGAGAATAAGAATATTTGTGATCGAACTCCCTATGTTCATAAGTTTCCTTGGAATGGACCATTCGCAAGTCTTAAATTCAAAAACAGGTTGGCCAGGGAGAATGCTCAGAGGAAGAAGGCATTTGCTGACAAATACCAACATAAATTTAAACCGATGACTGAGAATCACAACCCTGTACCTCAAGCTGCCAAAACTGCACTAGCCAAGACTAAAGAGCAAATTGCTGCACAGAAGAAAAGACTTCTCCGTAGAGAAGAAGCATTAAAAGTACAACAAGTAGAATTTAAAAAGCGAGTAAAACAAAAGGCTCAGCTGGATAGTGACATAGATAATGCAACTACAAGTGCGGCTAGAGAAAACCAGACTAGGGACCAGCTTATTAAGAGTAAAGGTGACTTGAATTATACGATAGGTAAGATAACAGAATTTAAAAAAGATGTAGCGGGTGGATCTTTTGAAGATGGAATGGAAGAACTAGATGCTCAAATGAAATTATTAGAAGAAGAGCATGAAAGAATAGGGACTAGTTTGGAAAAAGCACAACGAGCAGTCAAGCCGATGAAGAAACCAGTAACTAAAGCTCAATCAGCTGAATCCTTAAAAAACTATATGCAAAAAATTAAAATCGCAGAAGATGGAAAGGGGTTCTCTGAAGAGATCGTAAAATTAAAAGATAGGCTTAGAGATGTGAAAGAGCTTTCAGCTTTAATGTCTATGCAATCTGGGAATTTAGCAAAAGAACTTGGAATTGATGAAGGTAATGTAAGGCTGGCAAAGTATACAATCGAGCAAATGATAAATGAAAGTATTCTTGGCGACCTAATGAGAAAGCAAGGGCAAAAAATTCTTGTCGAGGCCTGTAATACAGCAAGTGTTTGTAGCCAAGTAAGTGATAGTTCTCCAAGAAGAATTAATGAGCTTCCTGCAATTCAAGAAGCAGTTAAAAGAATCGATAGCGATGCGATAACATACCCTGGGGAAGCTACTGAAAAATAGGTTTAAGAAGCTAGTGTTTCAACCACTTGAGTGCGTAATGGACATTTAAAGCTTAAAGACTATAAAAGAGCATTGAAGAGGTCTCCAATGCTCAAACATTTATTTTGATTTAAATCCTTCGGGTGATGACTGACCAACGATCACAGAAGACCACTTCCCAGCAAATACTCTCTTAATAGTTTTCAGAAAATCTTCATAGCTAAGTTCCTCTACTGCAGAGTTGCTATTGTAGTAGAAGTCTAGGTCTTGCCCTTGCAGAGTCGTTACAGAGTAGATATTGGCATAGTCATCATTAGTTTGAATATTTAGAAGGCTTTGGCCATCAATCATTTTCTTAACTCTTAGAAAGTCAGATCTCTTTAAACCTTTAGTTTTAATACTTTCTATAATTTTCTCAATTGCTTTTAACGCCGGGCCAACCTTGTCATGCCCACTGGCCATATAGATGCCCCAGTAACCAGCTTCAAGGGCGGAGAAATGAATAGGCTGCGCTGTATAGCAAAGACCCTGCTTATCCCTTACTTCAACGAAGAGCTCAGAGCTTTGGCCCGAGAGATGAGTCGTAATAATTTTGAGGGCCATATTATCTTTATGCCCTAGAGGGTGAGTTGGAATACCAGTGAAAATTTGAGTTTGCTCCCGATCAAAAGGTATAAATGTTTTTACTCCTCTTTTTGGACTAACTTTACCTTTCTTAGGGGCCTTTACCTTTCTCGCTTTTAATTGGCTAAAGAGAAGGGGCTCAAGGTGATTCAGAACTTCCTTTAAACTCTTATCACCGCAGTAGGTAAGTAAGATTTCCTTATTCTTCAAATTGCTTTGATGAGTATCTTTAATAAACTTACCAGTTAGACTTTTAATAGTTTTCTGATTACCAAGAACAGACCTTGCGTAGGGGTGGCCGTTAAATAGAATAGAGCCTACTTCTCTAAAGCAATTCTTTATGGGGTCTTTTTCATGATTCTTAAGAATACGCATGGCAATTTCTTTCTCATGCTTTAGGTGCTCGCCTTTGAAACTAGGCCGCAGAAGCGTTCCGCAGAAATGATCAGCGAGGGTTGTAAAGTGTTCGCTTTGACCATGCATTGTAAGGCCATAGGCGTTCTTCCCTGAAAAAGCGGATAAAGAAGCGGAGAGATTATCAAGCTCAGTCTTTAAATCTTTATAGGCCATTTTCCCATAGCCTTTATTAATCGTTGAGCTGATTAAATGGTAGAGGCCATTTGTCTTATCAGTTTCTTCAGTGATTCCACCTTTTAAATAGGCATGAAGAACAAAGGTTGGATTCATAGGGTTATGACGGTAAATGAGCTTAACTCCGGGCCGTATGCTTAGAAGCTCGACCTGAGTATCAACTTTGGATTTAGTGACTTTATACTTGTGAGCGATAGGGTCTTTAAGAGCAGCGATCTTTTTTTGAAGATCGGTCTGAAATTTCTTAGTAAGACTTTTGATTTTTGGGCTTTGTTTTCCAAGTGGCGTTTGCAGACTAAGGTGCATTGAGCGCTTAAAAATATCTCTTAAGCTCTCATTGACTTGCTCAACACTTGTAGACTTAATTTTCTGAATGAAGGCATCTTCACTGCCTATATCGCCAGTAGAAGCAAAACTATGCCCCATTGAAAAGGCGTATGACTCAATAGATTCCATATCGTAAACTTTAGAAGCGATATATTGATTCTTTATTTTTTGAATTTCTTTTTCGCTAATGCCGTCTTTGGCTATCTCTAGTATGACACTCTCTAATTTTTTGAAGACTTTCTCTATGCTCTCTTCCGGGCAGAGGACTTTTATATAATGAAGTCCCCCTTTATTCATAAACATTGTGGATGAGCCGCAGCTTGTTGCAAGAGAAGTCTCAGCGACTAGAGATTGGTATAACTTTGAGGACTCACCATGACCAAGGCAATTGATGGCCAGGTCTTCTGAAGCAGCATTAGAATCCACAAATTTAGGCGCTTGAAAGCAAAGAGAGAGTTGAACCATGTGCGTGTCTTTCTCATGGAAGTCTGCACTGCTCTTGCTCTTAAGTTTAAAGGCCGGGAAATCGGACTGCGGCCCTTCGGGAAGTTTATAGGCTTCAATGACTTTCTTCGTTTTCTCAAGATTCTTTATATCCCCTGCTACAACGAGGAGAGCGTTACTTAAATTATAGAAATTCTCTCTAAAGTCTTTAAGTTGCTCACGAGAAAAAGCGAGGATATTCTCTTCAGTACCAAGAATAGGGTGGGCATAACCTCCAGTAAAAGAAGACTTTTGGAGTTTATGAAAGGCGTATTGATTGGGGTTATCAACCGACCTTCTAAATTCTTCGAATACAACACCTCTTTCTGGAATAAGATCTTCTTGCTTAAACTCAGGGTTTGAAACCATATCCAAGAGAATCTCAGTTGTTTTATTGAGGTGGTTATTGGGAGTATTGATATAATAACAAGTATAGTCAAAGCTTGTGAAGGCATTGATTTCCCCGCCGAAGCTTTCAACCTCATGGGCAATAGCACTTCCAGGCCTTGTTGGCGTGCCTTTAAAGAACATATGCTCTAGAAAGTGAGCAATGCCTTGATTGGATTTCTTTTCAAGCGCTGAGCCTGCACGAAACCAGATTTGAACTGTTGCTGCTGTGCTTCCAGGAGCATCGACAAATAAGGTTTGTAAGTTGTTATTAAGCTTAATGAGCTCGTGCTGCATGAATCCTCTTTTGTTTCTATGAATTTATTGGGTTTATGGCCTCACTTATTATAAACGGAAGACTGTGAGTAAACCTAGTAATTAATACTTGAATTCCTTTCCAGGAGCGGAATATAAATAAAATAGAATCTCTCTATATCCACTTTCCTTTTTGTAGGCACCTTTGTAACTACTGCGACTTCTATAAGAAAGTACCTCAATCATCGAGTGAATTTACTTTATTCGAGAAGCAGTTTGAAATGATGCTCGATAAGCACCAAGGTCTTCTCTTGCAAAATAATCTTGAAATGAGTGAGCTTAGAACTCTCTATATTGGCGGGGGGACTCCTTCTTTATGGGGAGAGCGAGGAGCAACATTTTTAAAAAATCAGTTCAGTAAAAGAGGAATCAGCTTAAGTAGTGAAGGTGAGTTTACTTTAGAAGTAAATCCTGGCACTTGGGATGACGAGGGAATAGAAGCATGGAAGGATTTTGGCATCAATCGCTATTCCTTAGGCGTTCAATCCTTAAGGACTGACTATTTAAAACTTTTGGATAGAGTTCATTCAGTTGAAGATGTTTTAGAGACCCTAACCTACTTCAATAAACATCAGTATAACTTCTCAGTAGACTTTATGCTTGGCCTTCCAAGGTCTAAGACTATGAAGAGAACAGTCTTAAAGGAACTTGAAGAAATCTTGGCCTTCAATCCAAACCATATAAGCCTCTATATTCTAACTGCTAAAAGCAATTATAAATTCAAGGGTGAGCTGCCAGATGAAAATTTCTTGGAGGAAGAGTTCTTAGGAGTTGCAAATTTCTTATCAAATCTTGGCTACTCTCACTATGAAGTTTCAAACTTCGCAAAGAACGGTTTTGAGTCAGAACATAATTTAAGTTATTGGAAGAGTGAAAGTGTTGGGGCCCTGGGGCCCAGTGCTGTTGGCCTCTTAAGTGAAGAGAAGCTTCGCTATAAATGGAAGCCAAAAGGAGCAGAGTTAGAAATTGAAAAATTAACTCATGAGCAGTTTCAGCTGGAATCTCTTTATATGAGCATGAGAACAAATAGAGGCTTTAAGCCTGAGGACCTTTTTCCAGGAAAGGATGATGCAGTAAGTCCAGTCTTGAGAGATTGGGTGAATAATGGGCTAGGAAGAGGTGACTTTAATGAATTTTATTTAAGCTCAAAGGGAATGCTAGTTCTCGATGGGCTTATTGATCGTCTCTTAATGCATCTTTAGCATTTAATATCAGTAACTTAGATCATAGGTGTAAGTTAATTTAATTAGTACCGTTGACAAAATTGGGGAGCATACCATCTTGGAAGTGTTGAAAAGAATTGCACTCAGAGGTTGAACGAATGACACAAGAAAAAGTTAAGGAAAAGGCGAAAGAAAAAGTTATTGAGCCAGAGATTGTTGAAGAGGTTAAATCTGCGGCTGCTGAAGAAGTTCAGTCAGATGAGGAGACTTCAAATGTTGAAGAACTCAATTCAGCTAAAGAAAGTGAAAAGAAAGAGGAAGAAGATTATAAGGCAAAGTTCTTCTACCTTGCTGCTGAAATGGAAAACTTCAAGAAACGTAGTGAAAGAGAAAAAGAAAACCTCCTTAAGTACGGTAATGAGAAAGTCTTATCAAACCTTATAGAGGTCGTTGATAACTTGGATAGAACTGTTGATGCGATAGCTAATGATGAAGAGGAAAAAGTAAAAAATATATTTGTTGGAATCGATATGGTTCGAAAACAATTTCTAGATGTTTTAAAGAGTAGTGGTTTAGAGAAAGTAGAAGCATTAGGAAAAACATTTGATCCAAATCTTCACGAAGCAATGGCCCAACAGCCAGCAGAAGGGAAGGAAGATCAAGAAATAATACAAGTCTTTCAGCCAGGCTATTCTTTAAATGGAAGGCTCTTGAGAGCAGCAAAAGTAATAATTGCAAATAATGGTTAATTAAGGAGAATATAATGGGAAAAATTATTGGAATTGACTTAGGGACAACTAACTCATGTGTAGCTGTTCTTGAAAATGGAAAGTATAAAATTATAGCAAACGCAGAAGGGCATAATACGACTCCCTCTGTGATTGGATTTGGTAAAGACGGGGAAGCCCTTGTTGGTCAGGTTGCTAAGAGGCAAGCAGTTACTAATCCAAGTAAAACACTTTACGGAATTAAGAGATTGATTGGTCGTAAATTTTCGACACCAGAAGCAGCGCAATTTGCAAAAGTTGCTCCTTTTGAAATCTTCGCCAATAAGAATGGCGATGCTTGGGTAAAAGTAGATGGTAAAGAGATGTCTCCTCAGGAGATCTCTGCAAAAGTTCTTCAAAAAATGAAGCAAGCTGCAGAAGACTACCTAGGTGAAACTGTGAGTGAAGCTGTTATTACAGTTCCTGCTTATTTTAACGATGCTCAAAGGCAGGCAACAAAAGATGCGGGCCGAATTGCAGGACTTGAAGTAAAGAGAATTGTAAATGAGCCAACTGCTGCAGCGCTGGCCTACGGCCTTGAGACTAAGCAAGATAAGAATATCGCAGTCTTTGATCTTGGTGGTGGTACTTTTGATATTTCAATTCTAGAAATTACTAGTGATGGTGTATTTGAAGTTAAAGCAACTAACGGTGATACTTTTCTTGGTGGTGAAAACTTCGATGAAAATATTATCAACTTCTTGGCAGATGAGTTTAAGTCACAAGAAGGGATCGACTTAAGATCTGATCAAATGGCGCTTCAAAGATTGAAAGAAGCTGCTGAAAAAGCCAAGCATGAGCTTTCGAATACAACGAGTACAGATATTAACCTTCCGTTCATCACTGCTGATCAGTCTGGACCGAAACACTTAAACATAAACTTAAGTAGAGCAAAGTTTGAGTCTCTTATTGCTGATCATATCAAGGCCTTATCAGTTCCTTGTGAAACAGCTATTAGTGATTCAGGTCTAGCCAAGAATGAGATTGATGAAATTATCCTTGTTGGTGGTTCAACTCGTATTCCTGCAGTACAGGAAAGAGTGAAAGAAATTTTTGGAAAAGAGCCATCTAAAGGCGTTAACCCTGACGAAGTTGTTGCTGCTGGTGCGGCCATTCAAGGTGGTGTCCTTGCTGGAGATGTTAAAGATGTTCTTCTTCTAGATGTAACACCTCTTTCTCTTGGTATTGAAACACTTGGTGGCGTCATGACAAAGATTATCGAGAAGAACACGACGATTCCTACAAAGAAATCTCAGGTTTTCTCAACTGCCGCAGATAACCAGCCAGCTGTTAGTATTCACGTCCTTCAAGGAGAAAGAGAATTCTCTAAAGATAATAAGGCGCTTGGTAAATTCGACCTTACAGGGATTTCTCCAGCTCCACGTGGTGTTCCTCAAATTGAAGTTACTTTTGATATCGATGCAAATGGAATCGTGAATGTTTCTGCAGCTGATAAAGCAACTGGTAAGTCTCAAGAAATTAAGATTACTGGCGGCTCAGGTCTTTCAGATGAAGAAGTTGAAAGAATGGTAAGAGAAGCTGAGGAAAATAAAGAAGAAGATCAAAAGAGAAGAGAAGTTATCGATACAAGAAATAGCCTCGATGCAATGATCTTATCTGCTGAGAAAATGATTAAAGATGATGAGGGTAAAATCTCTGATGCATCTAAAGCTGAAGTTGAAGCAGCAGTAACCGAAGCTAAAACTAAGCTTGAGTCCGAAGTTCTCGACGAACTTAAGGCAGCTTCTGAAGCACTCCAAACTGTTACTCATAAAGTGGCCACTGAGATGTATCAAGCCGGTGGAGCTGAAGGCCAGCCTGGTCCTGAAGCTGGCGGTGCTCCAAATCCTGGAGCTCAAGCTAATAATGCAGATGAAGATGTTGTAGACGCAGACTTTAAAGAAGTTTAAAAACTATTAATGACTTAAAGAGTAGGGGAGGACTGGGTCCTCCCTTACTTATTTTAGGCAAGCCACATAAGGTTTAGTGAGTTTTCAACTCTTGTCTTGAAAACTCAAACAGGATAGCGATATGAGTAAAAGAGATTATTACGAGATTCTTGGTCTGCAACGTGGGGCCGCTAAAGATGAAATTAAAAAGGCTTACAGAAAGTTGGCCCTTAAATATCATCCGGATAAGAACCCTGATAATCCAGAAGCCGAAGCTAAGTTTAAAGAAGCTTCTGAAGCTGCTGAGGTTCTCCTCGATGAAGGTAAGAAGTCTCGCTATGATCAGTTTGGTCATGCAGGTGTCGATGGCCAAGCTGGCTTTGGTGGAGGCGGCGCTGGAGACTTTGGTGATCTAGGCGATATGTTTGGCGATATCTTTGGAGACATCCTTGGTGGAGGAAGACGTGGTGGTGGCAGAAGACGCTATCGTGGTACCCCAGGAAATGACCTACAAATGACTTTAGATGTTTCATTTGAAGAAGCAGCATTTGGTGCTGAGAAGACAATCTCTCTTACTCGCTATGCTGATTGCGTACCCTGCAAGGGAGCTGGCACAAAATCAGGAAGCAAGCCTGCTTCTTGTGATATGTGCCAGGGTATGGGGGAAGTTAGGCGTCAGCAAGGCTTCTTCACTGTTGCTACCGCTTGTCCAAAGTGTCAGGGAAGTGGCCAAATGATCACTGACCCTTGTGGTAGTTGCTCTGGTCAAGGTAGGCAGAAGAAGAAAGTAGATCTTGCCGTAAAAGTACCGGTGGGAATTGATACCAATCAAAGACTAAAACTCTCTGGTGAAGGAGACGCGGGTAGTATGGGAGCCCCAAGTGGTGACCTCTATGTCGTAATAAATGTCTTGGATCATTCTATTTTTGAGCGAGAGGGCTTTAATATTCACTGCACTGTCCCTATTAGTTTTTCACAGGCGGCCCTAGGTGATGAGATAGAAGTACCAACCCTAGATGGCAAGGTGTCGGTCACAATTCCCGACGGAGCACAGTCAGGTAGGAAAATGAGGCTAAAAGGAAAGGGCATCCAAAGGCTAGGAGCTTATGGGCAAGGTGATCTTATTTTGACGATTCATGTCGAAACACCTACGAAGCTTTCTTCTGAGCAAAGAGATTTGATTAAAAGACTCGGAGAGTTAGAAAGTAATGATAAGAGTAACCCCATGAGCAGAGGTTTCTTCGATAAAGTAAAAGACCTCTTTCAATAAATTTCGAGTCTTTTAAAACAGGGAAGCAACCTTTAGAATGGTTTCTTTAAGGGCCCATTCTAAAGGTTAAAAATGAAGTCTAGATTTCTGTCTTATATTCTAATATTTGCACTCTCTTTTCTTGCTGGATGTGGCGGAATCAAAATGCTTTCCGATGATGAAAATGATTTCTACTCAGAGCCTTTCTTAAGCCAAATTGAAGTTATCAAAGCAGACTACAAAAGAGGCGAATCGGAAAAGGCGCTTGCTTCACTTCAAGCTATGAAAGAAGACACTCTAAATGCACAAGAAAAAGCTTTAAGAAGAAATCTCATTGGTGTGGTTTACTTTGGTAAATCAAACTTTGAACAAGCGATCTTTAACTTCAATCAAGCTTTGGAGTCTTCTACGGATGATCAGAGTTTAACAGCTCAGATTTATCTAAATTTAGGGTCAAGTTACTACAAGCTAGGTATGAAAGAAAAAGCCTATTCAGTGATTAAGAAAGCCCCTTACAAGTCTCTATCTTCTACAGAAATGGTTAAGTTTCATAAACTGAGATACAGGTTAGCAGCTGAAAATAATCAAGAAAAAGATGCCTTAACCTCTTTAATTTATACTCTGTCTTTAAAAGAAAAAATATCAGAATTGAGAATTGAGCCGTTGTATGAAGTTCTTGTCACTAAGTTCAGGGCCCTTGATCAAGCTGAAAAGTATAAGCTATTAGAGGAGTTTGAAGAGTCTTCACCCTTTGTTGTTGGTTACCTCTCCTATCTTGAGGCAGAGAAAGTTTATTACCGCGGAGATAAAGATGAAGCGAAAGATTTAATTAAGTGGGTTGATACAAATTTTAGCAGACATGCGGAAATAGAATTACTTTTAAAGAACTTTAGCTATCGAGTAGAGAACTATACGAGGCTAGATTCCACTGCCATAGGAGTAATTCTTCCTTTAACTGGAAAGCGCTCGAAGTTTGCAAAGAGGGCGCTACTAGGAATAGATGCAGCACTAAGAGAGTTACAAAAATCAAACCCAGAATTAGCTAATATTAAGATTATAGTAAAAGATTCTCTGGGCTCGGGAGTGGTTGGTGCTCACGAAGTAAAGGAACTAGTTGAAAAGCACTTTGTCTCAGTTATCATTGGGGGCCTGGATCCTTTAGAGGCGACTAAGGAGTACGGAGTTGCAAAGGAGAGAGGCGTTTTCTTTGTAAGTCTTTCTGAAATTTACATGGATAAGGAGAACAAAGATCATCTTCTCGTCGAAATTCCTGGCTCAATAGAGTCCCAAGTTAATCAGATTTTTAATTCCAATATAGTAAAGAAATTTGGTGATAAGGGAGCAATCATCTTTCCAGAGTCGAGGATGGGTAGAGCATACGCAAATGAATTTTGGAGGCGAGCTAATTTAATGAATATGCCTATTGCTGGAGTTTTCAGCTTTGATGGATCTAAGAAAAATTTTAGAGAGCCAGTAAAGAACTTACTTGGGCTTAAGTTTCCAAGAACAAGACTTGAAGAATATGATATTTTAAATGAGATTCACTCCTTAGAGAGATCAAATATTCGTCGTATACAGACCCTGAAGCCTCAAAGGGACTTTGACTGGGTCTTTGTTCCTGCTCTTCCTTTAGATGCAATTCAGATTATACCGAGTTTCACTTACTATGATGCTTTTAACGTACCTTTTATAGGTGCACCTAATTGGAGAAGTAACCTCTTAAGCCAAGAGAGTTATAAATATAAGAATATTCACTTTATAGGCGATAGCGTAAAGAAAGTTGCAGAAGACCTTTCTAAAAACTTTCAGAGTAGCTATGGAAAGAAAATTGGCCTAGTGGAATTACGTTCACTTGATTCAATGAAGGTCGCTATTAATGTCTTACAAGGAGCGAGCTATACTTCTCGTGACGAGTTGAATATGGCCATTCGCTCACTTAGTAAGATCAATGGACAAACAGGCTCATGGGAGCTTACTGA
The DNA here is from genome assembly GCA_937930825.1 of uncultured Bacteriovoracaceae bacterium. GTDB lineage: Bacteria > Bdellovibrionota > Bacteriovoracia > Bacteriovoracales > Bacteriovoracaceae. The sequence continues at coordinate 8,951 of CALHBL010000128.1, read as the reverse complement.
TGGCGTCTGGATAAAGAATATGGAAAGTCTTCATTTTAGAAATGGTAAAATAGATAAACTAGAACTTGAGAGCAAGACAATAACGGATGTACAGGCCATTTAGAGCGAGTTCTAAGATGACTCAAGAGTTTATCAAGATGAGATAACTCACTGATAACTTGAAGTCTCATGAGAATCTTTACTAAGTCTGTTAAAGGAAAGAAGGCACCAAATAATTGGCGCCGGCTTGGTATATACTTTAATTCTTTAGCTTAGAAAGTCTTAGCTTTCTTTACCGGCCGCTTTTCTGCGAAGAATTCTTGCTTTCTTCTTAGCTTGACCTTTTCTTCTCTTCATTTTTAAAACTGATTTCTTTCTACCCATTCCCATGAGTTAACCTCTGCTGCTAAGTGTTGATTTACGATTTGTTCGCTCATAGTAGACCGAGCCTTTTGTATTGGCAAGGGTGGTAGGGCATCTTTTGTTGTCATCAGAGCTCTCTAAGTGTTAAATTTTACTTATTAAACCGAAGTACTTGGTAATTCGCGATTTAAAGATGCTGGGCGTTGTCATTAGCTGAATAATTGCAGGCGAAATGGACTGAAAACCTGACTAAAGTAAAGCGGGTTATTTACTTAGCTTTTGCGTTTTGGTTGAGGAAAAGAGTTTCGTTCTTATAAGCTTGGTAGCTGAGGAATGAGAAAATATTATCACTTTAGATTAGTAGGATAAGGAATATTTTATGTTTAAGAAGTTTTTAGATTGGTTTTCAAATGACTTGGCCATCGACCTTGGTACAGCAAATTGTCTGGTCTATGCGAAAGACCGCGGAATAATTGTAAATGAGCCTTCTGTAGTTGCTGTTCATCAGGGAGTGAAGGGAGTTTCTAAAGTTTTAGCGGTTGGTAAGGAAGCTAAGGAAATGCTTGGGCGAACGCCTGGCTCTATTAAGGCCATTCGTCCTATGAAGGACGGAGTGATTGCAGACTTTGAAGTTACTCAAGCTATGCTTCGTTACTTTATTCAAAAATCTCTTGCTGGCTCAAAGCTAGTTAAGCCACGAATAATTATTTGTATTCCTTTTGGGATTACTCAGGTTGAAAAGCGAGCGGTTAAAGAATCGGCTGAGCAAGCAGGAGCTCGTGAAGTTTATCTTATTGAAGAACCTATGGCCGCAGCAATTGGAGCTGGTTTGCCCATTACCGAGCCAAGCGGAAATATGATTGTCGATATTGGAGGGGGAACCACAGAAGTCGCCGTTATCTCTCTTGGTGGAATTGTCTTTTCTAAGTCGGTAAGAGTTGCTGGAGATAAGTTTGATGAAGCGATTACTCAATATATAAAGAAGAAATATTCACTCCTCATTGGTGAAAGAACTGCTGAAGCAATTAAAATTAGTATCGGTAATGCCTATCCCTTTGATGAAGAAGTGAAATCATTTGAGGTGAAGGGGCGTGACTTAATCGCAGGGGCACCAAAAATTATTGAAGTTACAAGTGATGAAATAAGAGATGCATTGAGTGACCCCATTTCTGAAGTTGTTGAAGCGATTAAAATCTCTCTAGAGAAAACGCCTCCTGAGCTTGCAGCAGATATTGTTGATAATGGAATAATTTTGGCAGGCGGTGGTTCTCTCCTGGCAAACTTAGATATTCTCATTAAAGAAAAAACAGGTCTTCCTGTTAGCTTAGCAGAAGATCCTTTAACCTGCGTAGTAAGAGGGTGTGGAAAAGCTTTAGAATCAATTGATCTTTTGAAGCAAGTTACAACTCTTTCGTAGGGAATTATTAAGAAAATGATCGGTGAAAGCTCAAATTTTATAAAGCTCACTTTGGATGAAATGACCCCAAAGTTGAGTCTTATTGCTAAGCAAAAGCTAATGATGAAGGTTTGGATCAAAGGTGGAGAATCAGTTCTCTATAGAGCTAAGAACTTTTCACTTTTGAAGACATCTGACTCTGCCGAATATCTACTCAGTCTCTTCAGTGAAGGAAGCGACTGTGACGATCCTTTAATTGGTAAATCTGTACTCTTTACTTTTTCTTTGAATGAGTCCGATTATTTCTCAGAAGGTGAAGTGTCTAAAGACGATATTCAGGACGCTCTTGTTATCCGCCTCAAAGGGGAATTTTATCGATCTGAAAAGCGTATTGCCGAAAGACTGCTTACTTTCCCTCATCATCAAGTGTATGCATACTTTAGAGTTTTAAATGAGAAAGATGAAAGTAATGTAATCGAAATAAAGCGTGAAGAAGATAAGCTCTATATCGACTATAAGCAGAGGCAAAAGAAAGAGCTTAAGGAAAAATTAAAAAAGAAAATCAATGATGTTGAAGACCTTGTTGGATTTAGGTCCTTAGATATTTCTCGTACTGGAATTGCATTTACAGTTGGCGAGGAAGAAACAAAGTATTTTAATGATAAGAATAAGTATAGTTTCTATATTCTCTTTGATGGGGATATATTTGTTATTAAAGGCGCTAACCTTATATACAAGGTTGACTATGTTAGTGCAGCAAAAGGTTCAAGTAAGCATAAGGTTGGCTTGAATTTTAACCCTTCTGAAAAACTGACTGTTCATATAACCAATCTCCTCAGAGAATCTAGTGAGTCTTCAGTGGCCCAAAAGGAATTTGAGGATTTTATTGATGAATAGAAGCCTATTTTTATTAAATAAACTCTTGATTCTAACTCTTTTAATTTCATCTTGTGCTAGCAAGAGAAGCTCAAAAGATAGCATTCTTAAATATAGTGTAGAGATGAAACTTGACGATAAATCAGGTTCTTTCGATGTTAAACGAGAATCTGGCACAGCAAAGAATGGTAAGAGTATTGTTTCCAAGTATAAAGTGACTTCAAATGAATCTAATAAGACTTTAGAGCAATCAATCGTTTTTTCAACACCAGGCTATTTGAAGAAGAAGATAAGGTTGCTGAGACCGGATAAGTCACAATATAAGGTATGGTTTGATAGTAAGCTTTACCAGAGTGAAACTTTTGTGGATGCTGCTAATCGTGAGCTTGTTGTTAAGTTGAAAAGTCCTGAAAAGCAGTGGCAAGGAACAAAGAAGTTTAAATTTCCTGGCGGCAATGGTGTCTTTTGCTACTTCTCTCAGGTTGTTGATTGTGTTTACTTTACAGGTTTTATTGAAAAAGCAATAAAGGCAAAAGCAGGGAAGATGAAATTCCATGTTATTTGGGATGGATATCCATTCATAGCCGAACAATACTTAAATATTAATGATGAGCCTTTTGCTTCTGCTTTTATGGAGTATGATGGTAGAACACGAGAAGGTGAAGATCGATTTTCAATGAATATTTCAGGAAGTGTCGTATTCTTTCTATTCTCTGAAAAATATAAGTATGCAAAAATGTTATGGCCAGCTCAGGGGTTCTCTCTTTACCACAAGTAAAGTTAGGCCTGTATTCCACAGCTACTGGAAAGGAATTCAAGCGCGATAGCGTACCTTGAGGCTTAATACCATTCGGGTATTCAAGTCATTTGGTGAGTTTTCAATACTTGAAAGCTTAAATAGGAGGACTATATGAATCAATTAGGTCAATTAATTATGACTGGTATATCGGGGCCAGAGCTTTTACCAGAAGAAGCGAGCTTTCTTGAAAGTGAAAATATTGGAGGAGTAATTCTCTTTTCTCATAATTACGAAAACCCTGCTCAATTAGCTGAACTTGTTAATTCTATTCAACAAGTGAGGGACGAGTACCCATTATTTATCGCAGTCGATAATGAAGGTGGCAGAGTTTTTAGATTTAAGAATGGGTTTACTCAACTTCCGTCAATGTACGATGTTGGTCTTATCGATAGCCCAAAGCTTACCTATCATATTGCTAAAATCATGGCCGATGAGTTGAATGCATGCGGCATAAACGTGAACTTTTCTCCGGTTTGCGATATCTGGACTAATCCTAATAATAAAGTAATTGGGGACAGAGCATTCGGAAAAGATGAAGAAACTGTTTCTAAGCATGTCTCTTCCATAATAAGAGGTCTACAGACTAATGGTGTTCTTTCATGCGCGAAGCATTTTCCAGGTCATGGCTCAACCACTAAAGATTCACACTATGATTTACCTATAGTGAAAAGAACTCTAGAAGAATTGCAGACTGAAGAGTTTAAGCCGTTTACTAAAGCTATAAAATCAAGAGCAGAGTTTGTGATGATGGCCCATTTAGTTGTTGATGCCATTGACTCAACATTACCAACATCTCTTAGCTCAAATGCCTATAAACTACTTAGAGAGAATCTTAAGTTTACTGGGCTAATAATTACAGATGATATGGAAATGAAGGCCATTACCGATAACTATGGTGTTGGTGAAGCTGCAGTAATGGCAGTTGAGGCCGGAGCAGATATAATTGAATATCGAAGTATGGAGTTTGCTCGCGAAGGGCTAGAAGCTCTCAAAGAAGCAAAGAAAACAATGAGAATAAAGAACGAACTTATTACTCAGGTATATTCACGAGTGATGAACGTTAAGAAAGAATACTTATCTGAGTATAAGCCTGTCTATATACCTGAAGTTGGTAAGAGAATTAATACAGGAGCATCACAAACCTTTATTAAAGAAATTACTGAAAAAATAGAAGCTCTCCATCAAGAAAAAGAAAACTAGTTTACTCAGTTACTATGAACCTTACTAGATTAGTAAGTTGAGTGGACTTTATTTCCTTCCCATTCCTAGCTGTTAAGTCTTTGATATTCTATGAGTATAAATGGCGAGGAGTGTCGTATGTTAATGTACGCATCACTATTCTTAGCAGGCCTATCGGTCTTCTTAGTGATGAGTCTTATGTTTATCGAGGAAGATGAATATAAGGCACAGGAAAAATTAGAAACTGGTGCAGGGAGCGATAAAGACTCCCTCGCTAAGCATGGAATTATTCTTAAGTATTCCAGGCCATTTTTTCGTAGGTACGTGACACCAATCGTAGCAAGTTTTAAGAATAAAAAGAAAATACGAGAGCGGTATAAAAGAAGTTTAGCTACAGCAGGTCTTACTGATGTGTTAACTCCTGAAGATTTCTTTAGTTTTAAACTTTTTCTCATTGTTGGTTTTCCCATTCTTTTCTTAGTGATTAGGACATTTCTTGAAGAAACATGGTCACTAAACTTAATCTTCGTTGCCTCAATTGTAGGGTATATTTACCCTGACTTATGGATAAAAGGTAAAGTTCAGGAAAGGCAAAAAGAGGTAATGAGGAATATGCCCTTTGCTGTTGATATGCTGGCGTTGAGTGTTGAAGCTGGATTAGATTTCATCGCCGCGATGGCAAAGGTTAATGAAAAAGCAAAACCTTCTTCACTTACATCTGAATTTAGTATCCTAATGAAAGAAATTAAAATAGGGGCTTCAAGGGCCGAAGCTTTGAGGAATATGGCGTGGAGAATAGATTTAATTCCGATTTCTTCATTTTGCGCGACTCTTATTGCTGCTGACTCTGTTGGTGCTAGTATTGGGCCTATATTGAAAGCACTAAGTACAGAGATTCGTCAAAAGAGGTCTTCTGATGTTGAAAAAGCTGGTGCAACAGCTGCTACCAAAATTCTATTTCCAATGTTGTTCTTAATTGTTCCAGCTGTTTTCTTAATCGTTGGAGCACCTCTTGCCCTAGAAGCAATGGGAGGGGCTAAGTAATGAAGAACTTACTATCAGTAGAAAAAGAGGGTTTAGTAGTCGCTGCTCATGTTGAAGTCGCAAACTCTATTAAAGAAAAAACTATAGGGTTAATGTTTAGCCAGGATCTAGGGGAAAAGGATGCATTATTGATCGAATCTTGTAACTCAATACATACCTTCTTTATGAACTACCCGATAGATGTTGTCTTTCTTTCTAATGAAAATAAGATTGTAAAAATTTTTAGAAACTTAAAACCATGGAGAATGACTCTGATGTATTTCAAGGCGAGTAGCGTATTAGAGTTTATGGGTGGAACGCTCGATCATAGTATTGAAGTTGGAGATAAATTGGAGTTGAAAAGTGTATAAGCTCGTCGTTGTTGCAGGAAAAATGCGTGGTAAGGAGTTTGTCCTAGAGGACGGAGAAAACTCTCTTGGGCGTGATGAAAGCTGTGAGATTCATTTTCCTGTTGCAGGTGTATCAAAGAGGCACTTCTCTATTAGTGTCGCAAGCGACTCTTGCTATATTAAAGATTTAGGAAGTAGTAACGGAACCTTTTTAAATGGTAAGGCCATAAAAAGAGCAACTGTTGAAAATGGCGATAAAATTGCTCTACCTGATTCAATAATTCAAGTTGTTCATGTTGAAGAAAAGAAAGTAGTCATAAGGAAGAGGGTAAAAAATGATGAAGATGATGATTCCGACTTCATGGACCCTGGCCCAATACCAAATAATATCATCTCAAAGGTTTTTTGGTTATTTAAGAATAAAATTATGCCAGTTATACATGGTATTAATGAAGAGTATGAGTGGCAGCATCTTCTTGGAATCCTCTTTGCACTCTTTTCCATAGCGGCCATATCTCTTACAATTTTTCCAGCTCTGCAAGAGTCAAAGAAAATCCTTATTCGAGAGACTGCCACAAGAGGTAGCAGTTATGCCGATATGGTAGCGCGAATGAATAATCAGGCCTTAGAAAAGCGAGAGCTAGATAAGGTTAATACTAGTTTTATTAAGGGTGAAGAAGGTGTTAAGGACTATCGCCTCTTTGACCTCAACGGTCGTATAGTAAGACCTCTTTCTCTGCTGAATGAAGTGGTTGGGGATACTTTCTACGTTTATGCTTGGCAACAGGCTAGAGCTAATGCAGATAATGGGCAGCAGAAAGTTTTAAAGAAACTTCTTGATGATGGAGAAATTGGGATAGCGAAGAAGATTTTCGCCTTCAACCCTCGCTCAGGAAAGAATGAATGCGTTGGGGTTATTGCGATTAAGTTTGAGCCTACGGCCTTAAAAATTGAAGCTGCTAAATCAAGAAAAGCTTATATGGAGTCTCTTGTTACCACTGCCCTTGTCGCGATAGTCTTCTTTGGTTTTGTTTATTACTTAACGGTTAGGCCACTGGAAGAAATTAATTTCCAAATTGAAGAGTCTCTTCGGGGTAAGAGAAAAGGACTTGATAGTCAATTTCTCTTCAGTGAACTTAACCCCTTGAGAAATAGTATTAATGCCCTTCTGGCAAGAATTCGAGAATTGAATAATGAAGAAGATACAGACTTTGCTGAAGAAGAGAGTGATGAAACCTATGTTCGTCAGCTCTATGAGTTCATGCAAGGAGCTAATGGGCCGACGCTTATTCTTGATTCTCAAAAAAATCTCTCTCATATTAACCTAGAAGCAGAAGACCTAACGGGAATGCGAGAGACTTCCAGTCAGGGAATGAGCTTATTAGATGTTTCAAGAGAGCAGGGCTTTGCTGCTACAGTAATAGAGCTATGCGATAATAGTGCTAATAATTTGGGAACTAACCAGCAGGGTGAATATGAGCTTGGAGGTGTAGCCCATACAGTTCATGTCTCTTCGTTAATAGGTAAGGATAACTTTGCTAAATCTTTCTATATAACTTTTGTGAGAATTGAATAATGGTTAATCCTCCCGTAAAAATCACAAAGAATATGAAAGCTCCTAAGGAGGCGGGGACCCACTATCGCCTCATGTGCATGACTGGAAAGAGTAAGGGAACCTCATATTACTTCTCTAAGAAGAGAGTTGTTATGGGGCGCTCAGATAAAGTAGATGTTCAAATACTAGATACAAAGTCATCACGGGAGCACGCAGAGTTAGCATTAGTTGGAGATCAGTATGTTCTCACTGACCTTGGAAGTCAGAATGGAGTTATTGTTAATGACTTGAAGGTGAGTCAGCACAGATTAGTTAATAACGATAAAATTATAATCGGTCAAACGGTATATAAGTATAACAAAATAGTAGTTAAGGAAGCGGCTCTTATTTCCGTAGAAGAAGATGAAGATGAAGATGAAGATGATGAGGACTTTTCTGAGGACTTTGAAAAAGAGACTTCTAGCTCAAAGAAGAAGAAAAAGGATAAGAAGAAGAAGCCTAATATCCTAATTATATTGATAGTCTTGGCAGGAGGGCTCTTTATGCTTCCTGAGGGACAGCAAAATCCTGCTGGTCGAAGAAAGGGCCGAGTGATGGGTGGTATTAAGAAAGAGAAAATAGAATTCACTGATAAGAGAGAAACGGAAATTGTAGATAAGGATGTGAAAAATAAATTACAGGCTTTTATTCATAGAGGGCAGCGAGAGTATCGTGAGCAAAACTTTTTTAGGGCGATCGAGCAATTTGAGTTGGCCCTAATATTAGTTCCTAATCATGGAGATGCCTCTTTCTATTTAAAGAGGACGAAAGATTCTCTTGAGGCTTATATTAAAGCGATTGAAGTAAAAGCAAAGCAAGATGAAGATGCATTAAAAATTAGTTCAGCGATGAACCAGTACTGCGCAATCATTACCTTCTTACAGGATTATCCTGAGGATGAAAGATACAAGAAAGCAGAGAAGCAAGTTGCTTCCTTAGAAGAAAAACTAGGATACGAAACAGGTGAATATAAGTGTTTCTAAAGATAATGAACCTCTTTTTCAAGTAGATTTAGGAAAAGAAATTGAGGGGAACCAGGGAGCTGGGCGAACATTCTTTGTGGGCCGGGCAAACTCATGTCAAGTGATGCTTGAGGATAAACAAGTTTCTCGTGAGCATGCAAGAATATTCTTTGAGCATGGTCTATGGACTATAACTAAAGAACCTGGCTTTAACACGCTTAGTATCAATGGAAACTTCTCTGAAGGATCTCCATTAAAGAATGGAGATTTAATAGCTATTGGTCCCTTTTCTCTTCTTGTTTCAAACTTAATTACTGATACCCCCTCTCCTGATTTTGGCTCAGCTTCCATCGTTGATGAGCTTGAGGAAGACTTTAATGAAGATAGTTCGTTAGCAGATAACCTTGAAGAAAGTGACCTTGAAGAAGAT
>CALHBL010000127.1 GCA_937930825.1 uncultured Bacteriovoracaceae bacterium | reverse complement strand
CCCTGAGGCAAGGGGACCACGACACACTTACGGCCAATCTTCTTCAAGATAATATCGATTGGGGGATCTCTCTAAGAAGGCCCAAGCGAAAAACAATCGAGTATGCTGAAATAGGATCATTTGAGATCGTCTTTTGCTGTGCTAAAGAACTCTATGAGAAATTTAAAGAGCCTAAAGATATTCTCATCAACATTCCCTTCGTAGAAAATAATAGAGATAAAGTCATAAATAAGGCCGTTTATAAGCATTTACGGAGTAATGGGATTGTTCCCAAAGAAGTGATCTATAGTGATCATATGTCCTTTGTCCAAAAACTCTGCGATAGAGGCCGCTGTGTAATATTCTTACCTGTGAACCCGTTGGAAGATTATAAAGGCTTAAAAACATTTCAACTCGAAGAGCCGCTGCGTTTAAGCCTCTATGCTCTTTGGAAGAAAGAAAATGAAGGGTTAATTTCCATTAGAAAGCTAATTGAACTTATTAAGTCAAAGCTTTCATGCCTGCCTAAGCGTTATGAAGATGTCGATCTGCAAATTGAAGCCTCCGAAATTTCTGAAGACCTTCTAAAGTAGGAAAGACTTGAATACCCGGATGGTATAAAGGTTCAAGGTACGCGCCTTTAGGCGTGCTGCTTGAGCTCCTTATCCAATAGCGGTATATTCTTCTCCATGCTAGATTAGCTGGAATAACCTTATTTGGAGAAGTGTCATGAGTGTAAAATCTAAGTTTGCAGGGACTCTTAAGGCCTTACCCGCCGTTGTATTCCAGTCTCGTTATGAGTCTCCTCTTGGGGTACTTACTTTACTAGGAAGCTCTAGTGGTCTCCATGCTCTACTTTGGCCAAGTGACTTAGAAATAGCAGAATGTGCCTATCATTTGAATGAAATTGTGATCAAAGATGACTTACCTCACTTTCGTGATGCTCGTAAACAATTGGATGAATATTTCCTAGGTCAAAGAAGGCAATTTAATTTAACGACGAAGACTTTTGGAACGACCTTTCAAAAACTTGCTTGGGAGTGTTTGACTAAAATTCCCTATGGCGAAGTTATTACTTATAAGGATCAGGCCATAGACTTGGGAGATAAGAATAAAGTGCGAGCAGTGGGAGGCGCTAACGGGCGTAATCCTCTATCTATTATAATTCCTTGTCATAGAGTCATCGCCCAAGGAGGGGACTTACGAGGCTTTGGTGGGGGATTGAAAATCAAGAGCTTCCTACTTGATCTAGAAAAGAGTTTTTCTCAAAAAGGTTTGCAGTGAATTTATATATTAGGTTTCTTCTTCTTAATATAAAGAGACTCTTCTGGTCTCAGAAGTGTTCAATCTTTGATGAATGCGTTACCCCTTTTAGAGTTGCTCCGACTGATTTGGATTTAAATTTTCATATGAATAACGGTAAGTACTTATCGATTATGGACTTAGGTAGATTTGATCTTCTGCTCAAGACGAAGAACTTCTACTCTTTGGCCTTAAATGGACACTTTCCCGTTGTCGTTTCTGAGAGTATTCGTTTTAAAAAATCCTTAGCTCCTTTTCAGCGCTTTGATCTTATTACCCAAATAGAATCTTTTGATTCTAGAGACTTCTTCATTTCTCAAAAATTTAGAGTGGTAGAAGAGGGAAGAGTTAAAACCTATGCTGTCGGGTATATGAAAGGCCGTTTTAAGAAGAGAGGCCGCAAAAGCTCACTCAAAACCCATGAACTCTTTACGCTGATGGGAGAGCGCCCAAGAAATGAGCAAATGAGTCCCTTGGCCGGTTATCAAAATTCGATTGAAAAAGAACTCTTTGTTGGGGAGTAGAGTATTTTGCCCACATTCTATGGCGGTCTTCATAAGGTTGTATAATGGAGATCATTATTCAAGCCCTCGATTACAGGTCTAATTAATTGGAATAAACTTGAGTATTTGGCCCTCAATTCTATTGGAGGCATAATTTAAGTGAAAAATGATTTTAACTGATAAGTCATTGGGTACTAATTTAGAGTGAAGGGTGTTTTAAGTGGAAAATTCTAGTCTGTTTAAGTTTCTTATTATTTTTTCAAGCCTATTTCTCTTATCTCATTCAGAAGTTTTCTCTTCTGATACTAAGGATGAGTACTGGGCCATTCGAAATGCAGATCTAAGTAAACTTAGCCCAAAACTTAGAGTTAAATTTCATAGGGAAATAACAGACCTTGGCATAGCACTAGATTTACAAGAAGAAAAAGCTCGCTTTAAGGATAAAAAGAAATTTTCTTATGAGCAATTTCTAAATGATTTTTCTCAGATATTGATTCCTATGGCCTATGCTAATGGTATAGATTACTGCCTCTTTGGAGGTTGGATCTCTCAACGAAATGGTCTGTGCCGCAGACCAGATTCAAAGCTCGGTAAAGAAGCATCACATGCGGCAAGAACTTTTCAATATGATGAAAAACATGATTGTGGAAGTAGAAGTTTATTTCGTTGTAATCCATTAGTATTTGGGCCAGGAGTGGATGGTAAATTAAGTGGTAAGTATAAAAACCTTAATGGAGTTGGTGATAATAAGAATTCTTCAAAATATGGATTATGTGTAGATGTAAGTAAGGGATTTGCTAATGTGACAAGAGACTGTAAGGCAGCGAGTAATTACCTTGATAAAGAGCATGACAGAAGTGATAAGTGGCGAATGGGAAGGCATAAAACTGGATTTCGAGGGTACAGAAATGTTGTGGCCACCGGTTGCAAAAGTAAAAAACTTTCAAAAGGTTTGTGTGGAACTGTTGAAACTAGTTTACAGCTTACCATGGCCGTGAATCAGGTTCAGAATGTAGCAAAGGAGGTTAACAAAACTCAATCTCCAAATTGCGTGAAACCAGTTAAAACCACACAGTATGTTAGCCCATGTAAGGATGTACAGAATACTTTAGCTCATCTTAAGAATGCACTTACAAGTGTAAAATCCAATAAGGATTGTGGATTCAATAATGTGACAGCTAAGATAGTCAGCAAGAAGAACGTATGTTCAATTCCCGGAATAGAAGGTGGGTTTGATGGAAATAAGCAAGCTAAAGTCATTATTAGTTTCTTTGACGGCAAGGGAAAAATAGCTGGTAAGAAAGAAATTTTTATAAAGGGGCTAAGGACTGAAAAAAGCATTTTGAACTCAATACAGAGTCATAATGAGACTTATGCGGGAGAAGGTCAAAGTTTCACAAAAGCGTGTAAGAAATCTAAAGGGAGTATGCCTAAACTGAGTTGTAATAAGCCTAGAAACCACCTTGTAGATGAGCTTGAAGAAAGTGCATTGAAATTAAGTTCTCTAGGAGTTGTAAAAAATGCCAAAGAAATGATTTCCTGTGGTTCTAATTCAGTTGAAATAGGGCTGGGTGAAGCAGGAAATAAGAAATTTGCAAGAAAAAAGGATTGTCCTGTTCAATACACCACTGAGTTTATGAAGGCGTTTCATAATGATCATAAGATGCCCAAAAAGGCTTATGTGAAGTTCTCAAAAGATGGTAAGAGTGTTGTTTATCCTTTTACTTTTCCGTTCGAAAATAAAAAACGGTCTCTCTATAAGAGGCTAGCGCAAAGCGATGGCATTCGTGAATACTGTGAGGCTAAAGAAAAGGCCGCTGCGCCCGCTAAGACTTCCTCAGCAAAGAGTAAACCTAATGCAAGACAGATCAGGGCAAGGAAATTGGCAAATATTGATAAAGCGAAGAAAGCGACCCTAAGAGAAAAAAGCATACGAGAAAGGTTTAAACTAGACAGCAGTTTATACCTTTCAGAAGATCAGCTATATAAGCTAGAAGGTTTAATGAAGGAACCTTTATTTAAAGCTATACCCTTAAAAATTGATGATAAGGGAAGAATTATAATTAACGTGAGCGATTATACATATGTAAAAGATAGCATAATGGGGACTGTGAAAAGTAAATTTAATGGGCATATTATCAGTGGGCCTAATGAAAATGAGGAGATTGTAATTAGCTCAATGAATGAGGCGAAAATTAGGGAGCTGTATAAATCTTCTGGATCAGTGGGTGACCTAAAGCCCAATGAACTAAATTTTCACTTAGAAAGAATGCAGAGAGAAAGAAATATTAAGAAAAAAGATTATACCATTAATGGAGTAGAAAGGGTGGGTACTAATGTGAGAGTGGAGTATCGTTTCCCTGAATAAGGACTGATAAAAACTTTCAACAAATTTTCTACCCAAATTCGTAGTATGTTTAGCTATGGTAAATTTCTTAAATCTATATAGTTATACTATTTGAGTTTTCAAGTATTAAAAATCACTTGAAAACTTGAAAACTTGAAAACTTGAATACTCGAATGGTACTGTGGCTTAAGTTAAGTGCTCTTAGGCATGCTGCTTGAATTCCTTTCCAGTAGCAGTATATAAATCTTTCCTCACAGATAATTACCAATTATTACTCTATACTAGAATTAAATAATTCAATTTGAGTAACTGCTGGTGCTCAAAAAAAGAGTGAAGGAAGTCTAAGGTGAAAATTCAAAATTTAAAGAAATTATCTCTTATTGCTGTTGGGTTATTGATTATGAGTCCTCATAGTTTTTCTAAATCAGATAAGTATTGGGCCATTCGAAATGGAGACTTGAGTTCTCTTGGATCAAAGCAGAGAATTAATTTTCATACGAAAATTACTGCCTTGGCCATTGAGCTTGGAGCCTTAGAGAAAAAGCCAGCTTATAACGGTGGTAGCAAGTTTAGTTACAATGAATTTCTCAATGATTTTTCAAGTCTATTAATACCTTATGCTCATGCTGGTGGAGGTAATTGTCTCTTTGGAGGTTGGGTTTCAGCAAGGAGTGGGCTTTGTAATAGGCCTTACTTGGAAGTTGGAAAAGCGGCATCTTCGAGTGCAGGAACCTCTCAGTATGATAGTAAATACCACTGTAAGTCAACGAAACTCTTTAGGTGTAACCCTCTTGTCTTTGGTCCAGGAATTAATCCAAGATTCATTCAAGGTAATGCGAAATATAAGAATATTAATGGTTTTGATAATAATACTGCGCCTTATGAAAAGGGGCTTTGTGTAGATATTAGTAAAGGTTTTGATAAGCCAAAGTCTCTGTCTCAAAAATGTAACGAAGCAAGAAAGGAGATAGATGGTCTCAGGCAAGATGAGACGAATTTAAATTCTTGGAGAAGTAAAATATTTAGTGATGAAGAGAAAAATAAGGAATTTAAGAACCTTAGAGGTGTAATCGCAGATTTATGTGAAGTTGGAAAAGCGAGTAGTATGTGTGATGCGATCAATGAATCCCTTGGTGTCACGCTAGTGGCAACAAAGACCGCCAATCTTATGCCCCTTAAAGTAAGTAATATCCCCTCAAAATGTATCGAAGAGGGAAGTATTGAAGATAAGAGCTTTTGTAAGACAAATCCAAATGAATCTCTTGAGTATCTTAAAGAGGCGATAAAGCTTATAAAGAGTAAAGAGAATTGTAAATTTAGGAGAATAGAGGCTTCTCTTGCATCTGATAATGATGGTGATGGCCAAACCTGCCCCTCCGGTATGAAGACGAATTTACTTACTAAGGGATTGAAGAGAAACGGTACAATGATTAGAATTAAGGCCTTTGATCGAAATGATGAAGGAACCGGGGAACTCTCACTTCGTGTAACACCTAATATGCCAAAAGATGCGATTTATCAAAGTGTAGTGAGTCACTTCAATAAGCGTAATTTTGAAAAGATGTGTAAGAAGTCTGCCCTTACTACTTGTAATAATCCAGAGAATAAATTTGTAAGTGGAGTGATCTCAAAAAATATTGAAAAGTTAAAAAATCACACTTATAGAAAAAAAAGGAAGGGGAAAACAAGGGGAGTTAAGAAAAGCTGTGGCATTACTTCTTTTGAGGTTGGAGTTGAACGCTCACCGCCAAATCGTAGAAATATTTCATTTATGAAAGGTATTCCTATTAATCCAGAGAAGAGTTCTTACTGTTCAATTCAGTATAAAGGTGACTTTAAAAGCTTTGTTGATAAAGACTATGGGCCTAAAGATGTGCCTAGCAATATTGTGGTGAAAAGTTCTATTAGAATCACTAAAGGAGACTGGCATATAACTGTACCTTTTGATATTTCTGTAGATGGTGCATCTGGTCAGTCACATAAGCAGATTTATGATCTAGTGAAAGATAATGAAGATTTTAAAGAGTTTTGCAAATATAAAGTCCCTGATGTTGATGCGGGTAAGGAGCCTAAAAAATCAGAGAAGAAAAAAATTGCTCCGATTAAAACTGTAAAAGCTCCTAAAACTGATGGACAAATACGTTGGTATAATCAACGCGTAAATAATATTAAAGATAAGTTTGAAATCGATAAAAATACTTACTTATCAAGAGAGCAAGTAGATAACTTATATACAATTAAAGATATGAATTTAACGATTAAACTTGATGAGTTCGGAAGAATGATTGTTAAAGGTAGAGGAATAATTATGCCTATTGATAGGATGAATATTGCTAAGGCCCTCGGTCGTCCAAGTGATACCAGTACTGGAAATACTATCGTGATACCTTCTAAAGATGAGTTACTCCTTCTTAATAAAGTAAAGGATCTGAAGGATTCATTCAAAGAAGGAGATGTTGACTATTATTTAAGACAAATTAAGAAAAAGAAAGATAAGTTTAAGAGCAAGGTGAATATAACAAATGTGCGTGTTCATGAAGGAAGGCTTCAAGTCATAATGCCACTTAAAAAGGATAAATGATTAGGCCGGCTTTGCGTGTAAGGACAAATCTCGCTGGGCTTGCTTTAAAAACTTAGTCTTCTCTTTATTTCTTCTAGCGGGGAGGAAGGCGGTATGGGCGGCCTTTATTCACAACGCCCTGGATATCGTGAAGGTATTTTAAACTGCGCTTCAAATCGCCCCCTACTAAATTGAAACTTGCTTCTGCACCTTCGCTCATAAGGCCGACAGAAGTACCAGGAAAGAGGCCATTACATTTTCCAGTGGCCATGGCCAAAACATCTCTAGGATTTAAGAAAGTTTCTTGTGTTAGATCTTTAAGAATTTCTATAGCGTAGTAGAATGAATCTCTTAGGGGTGAAAAAGTAGCGTAGTAGAAATCTGAGCCAAAGCACAGCAGGTGAGAGAGACCTTTTAAAGATTCAATTCGCT
>CALHBL010000126.1 GCA_937930825.1 uncultured Bacteriovoracaceae bacterium | reverse complement strand
TTGGTGGGCATATTCTACAAATAAGATTAAAACCTATGAATAAGTTTACTGTGAGTGGCCTTAAAGTAAACTGCTCTGTAAAGGTGGTTTGAGATGATGAAAACACGAAAGAAGATTATTGGGGATATTACAGTGTCAATGATCTGTGAGCTTGAAGAAGAGATTGAGTCTTGGCTTAGCTTAATTAGCGATAAGTTAGAGGGTCTTGACTTGGCCGGCTCCCTCTTCTTAGCCGGCCCGGCCCAGGATGATGCTTCAACAGGGTACTGGCTTGCTAGAGCATTTAGGCGAGACCATGCTAAAGCATGCTTCTATGATACGGGTAGTGATTCACTCATTCCTTATAACTGGAGATGGAAGAGAGAGGGAGCGGCTGAAGAGGCTTGCTCTCTACCCATTATTCCTGTTGGATCTAAGAAGACACTCTTCTTAGACAGAGATGGGGTTATTAATAAAGATAATGCCTATGTTTATGAAGCAGAAAAATTTGAATTCATGGATGGTATTTTTGATTTACTAACCTGGGCCAAAGAAGAGGATTATCAAGTTATCGTTCTGACTAATCAATCCGGGGTTGGAAAAGGCTTCTATAAGGAGTCTGATGTTATGGCCTTGCATGAATGGGTTGATGAGCAACTTGGGAAGAGAGGCCTTGAAGTAGAGGCATGGTTCTATAGCCCTTTTCACCCAGATAGTCCTAATCCTCTTTATAGAAAGGTTAGCTACTCTCGCAAGCCGGGCTCTGGTATGGCGATTATGGCCGCTCAAAAACTCTCAATTGATTTTGAAAAGTCCTTTATGGTTGGAGATAAAGTGAGTGACCGTTTAAAGGATTTAGATATGACCACTTTCTTTATTCAAGGCCCCTATGATTTGCAAGGGAGTAAGAATATTTTCAGTAATCATGGTGAATTGATTTCTTTCTTAAAAGAAGAATACTAAAGAGGAATTTTCTCTAAAGAAACTAAAGTAGTTTAGTAAGAAAATAAATGACTTAAAGTCTTGCCTATAGGTATCATCTAAGTAAAATAATCACTTATTAGTTAAATATAAATAAATAAAGGAAGTCGAATTATGCGCCTAGCTTATGTTTTATTAGGAATGTTTCTCCTCTTTGCTGGTATTAGAGCTCAGGCCAGAGAGCTGAGAAGAACTGAAGCCCTTGTGCTGACACCTTTAAATAAGACCTTAGTCGTCAAGGACTATATGATCGAAGAGCTTGAGGAGATGGACTTAAGCTTTATAGAGAATGTTAAATTAAGAAGCTTAAAGCTTGGCTGCAACCTTATTGAAGCCGCTGTTGCTAAGATCGAAGCTGGTGATGAAGATTATCCTAATCAAGCTGTTGCTCTTCGCGCTAAGTATACTGTCTGTTCAGAGGGTGCACTTCTTCTGACTCACTTCTATATTAAGCAGCGCTCTCTTCCTGAATAAGCATCAGAGTAAATTCTAAGTATGTAAGGAGCGCAAAGGCATAGGCCTTTGCCATCCTTACTTTTAATACGCTAACCCTCTTTTTTTGACCCTTTGTGTCGTGTCTCTTTTTTCGCCCTTAAGATTATTCTCTATTTTAACTATAATAGCCTTAGCTCGATTAGAGTTAGAAATGAGGAATATCTAATGAATGAAGTTGAAGGCAGCAGTACTCCTGAAGGGCCGAAGCAAGAGGAAACTAATAAGGTTAGTAATAAAGTTAGGAAGAGAAAGAAGCTTATCTTCTTCGTCCTGCTCTTTGATTTGATCGTTATTCTTCCCATTATTCTCTACTTTATTTTGATCCCTAAAAAAGAGCTAAGCTCATTAGAAAAGGGCTACGTCAGCATTAAATTGAATTCAAAGGATAAGGCCGTGTATAGCTTATCTGATAAGAGGCCCGCAGGCTGGGTTTCTCTTAAGGAAGTGAGTCATGTGGCGGCCCATGCCATTGTCGTCAGTGAGGATTGGGCCTTCTATCAGCATAGTGGTTATGACTTGGGTCAAATTAAAGAAGCGGCGATGGATGCTGTCAGTGGGCAGAGAACTCGCGGGGCCAGCACCATAAGTCAGCAAGTGATTAAGAATGTATTCCTAACGCCAGAGAAGACTTTGGGCAGGAAGGGCAAAGAGCTCTTCTATTCAATAACGATGGAGAGGAATGTTTCCAAGCAGAAAATTTTAGAAACTTATTTGAATATCGCAGAATTCGGAAAAGGGGTCTATGGGATTAAGGCCGCGGCCAAGCACTACTTCAAGAAATCCCCTAAGGAGCTTAATGCGAAAGAGGGGGCCTTCCTAGCGATGCTCCTACCAAGCCCTAGAAAGTATGCACAATCTTTTAAGCAGCAGAAGATGACACCCTTTGCAAAGAAAACGGTGAACTCTATTTTAGAGAAAATGGTGCGGGCCAAGTACTTACGAGAAAATCAATTATCTGAAATGAAGAACAAGAACTTTTCTTGGGAGACCCAAAGAGGCACTTCGGGTATTTCAAAGTTAGAGTTTGAGAATACGGTCAAAATTATTAAAGAGGAGCAGGTGGTAGTGAGGCCAGTGGGAGTAAAGAAGGTAGAGGCAATTCAAAAAATTAAGAAGGCAAAGAAAGCTGTTAAGGCGAAGCTAAATCCCGATGGTTATAGAGGGGATGAGGATTTGGAATTAGAGGAAAACCCAGAGTTTGATGAAGATGCCATTGGTGAAGATATCTCTGGAGTCCAAGAGGAGTTTAGTGTTGAGTGAGCTATGCAGGTCTGTGTAAATAGAAATTTACTGCCATTAAAGTTTGGTGCTTTTTAAACAAGGAAATAGCTCAATTAAGGGGGAAGAGCCTATTAGGGGTGAATTCTTACTCGAATGGAGTATAATTGATAAAGATTAAAGTTTTTATAGAGTTAACCGATTAGAAAGCACGGGTATAAACATAAAGGTAGGTCATGAATATTTTAAAGCAGCTTTGTAAGTACAATCTATTTCTCTTATTATTAATTCTCTTTAGTTCCTGTAATCAAGAACAAGCAATTGGTAATAACCGTACAGGTAGTGCAGCTGATGCTGCAGGAGGCGAAGCGACGCCCCTCGCAGTTCCAACAGATCCATGGCTGACTCAGGTAGGTGAAGTCACTGAATTAACAGCTGGAGCTGGAGGTGCTGGATCTGCTGATGAAGATGATGAGTGCTTATCAGTAGCAACGGATTCAGCAGGTAATGTCTACTGCGCCGGAACGACAAGAGGAGATTTTGGAGAGGCTCATGGTGGTGGTACTAAAGATGCCTTTATCATGAAGTTAAACTCTGATGGAGATGTTCAGTGGATCACTCACTTTGGCGGTACAACTAGTGCAGGCGGAGTTAATACTGGATTTGATTTTTGTAATGGAGTCACTGCTGATGATTCAGGTAATGTCTACTGTGCTGGTCAAACCAATGGCTCTATGGGC
>CALHBL010000125.1 GCA_937930825.1 uncultured Bacteriovoracaceae bacterium | reverse complement strand
GTGCCTGGGCCATGGCCAAGGGTGCAAAAGTCGATATCAACATCAATCACTTCATCATTGATGGAAATAGAATTCACTTCTTTGTTAATAGTCGCGCTAGAAGAAACTTTGGTAGAGATATTGCCGGAAATAGTGATGATGCCGATAGAAATTGGTTTAATTTCTCAGGCGAAGAAGCTAGAAAGTAGTTTTCCTTAATTAATAGACTTGGAGGGCCTAATGGTTCATTTAATAAGAAAATTGATCAGTGTAATGGCCCTCCTTAACTTAATTGGCTGTGGAAATTATGAGGAATTTAAAGAAGACCCGTCTGCTGCCTTTACTAATATTCTACCCAATAATGCTCTTACTTTTAAAACAGTAAAAGAAGAAGTTCTTAAAGATAATTGCATTTCCTGCCACGCTAACTATGCAAACTACAGTGATGTCTTATCCGATATCGAGGCCATAAAAAGTGAAGTCATTTCAGGATCTATGCCAAAAGGTAGTGCCCTTTCCCAGGACAAGAAAACACTACTACTGTCTTGGATTGCAGGAGGGGCTCAGCGAGGTGTTCTCGCAATAGAACCTGCCCCTGATGAAAATATAACAACAGCAACATACGCAAGCATTAATAGAAATATTCTTCAAAAGAAGTGTATAGCTTGTCATAACCCCCAAGGCGAAGTTCCTTGGATGGATTTTTCAACAAGACTCTCCCTCTTTAACCTTAGAGATGAACTCTTTAACTTTAGTGATGCTCCTTCTAGTTATATTTTAGAAGTTATCACTGACTCCGCAGAACCCATGCCCCCCTATGATAGCCCCTTTGATATGGTCACTGATGAAGAGCTAAGTATTTTAACGGAGTGGATACGCCTGGGCCTTCCTTAACTAAAAATCAACTTCTAATGGAGAAATTATGAAAACACTACTTATTCTCATCACAACTCTTACCTCTTTTAACATGGTATCCGCAGCGCAGTTTAAAACGGCGAAAGGAAAGGTTAACTTTACGGCCAAAGGATTTCCTTCTTTTATAACGATTGCAGGCAAGAGCACTAATCTAAACGGTACACTAGTAAGTGAAGATCAAAACCTCTCAGGCAGCTTTGACGTGGACCTCGCCACTCTCAACACAGGAATGGATCTGCGTGATGATCATATGAAGAATAAATATCTGGAGGTTAAGAAATTTCCAAAAGCAACACTAACTCTCCCTAAATTTAAAAGTACTGAATCTGGCACAACTCAAGCGATGCTTAAGTTAAAAGGAATTGAGAAGCCTATTAAAGTCAACTACACAATAGAAAAGAATGATGACTCTCTTACAGTCGAGACAAAGTTTGACCTCCTCCTCAGTGACTTCAACGTTGGAGTGCCTTCTTTTCAAGGGATCACCGTTGCTAAGACCATTAAACTTGCTGTCGCCTTTAAGGCCATCAAAGAAAAGTAAAAGACTGTAAAAATACAAGTTATACAACTTCACTCTTTTAGGAAAACCCATGAAGAAAATCATCCTCCTGCTAACTTTAACCTTGTCTCTACAAGTCTTGGCCTTTGTTGAAAATGCTGTTCATGGGTATCCTAATTGTATGGCCTGTCACATCGCCCCTAATGGTGGAGGCATTCTAACTGACTATGGCCGCTCACTAAGTAGTGAGCTCATGTCGACTTTCAAAACGAAGAACTTTCAAAACCCTTTCTACGGACTAGCTAAGAATACCCCATCAATAAAGTGGGGTGGACAGATCCGCCAAATACAAACAAGGAATGAGAATAACTCTATAAAGCGGGGCTCTTCTTTTCTTATGCAGAATAATATTGAGGCCGCTGCCTACCTTAAAGAATTTACTTTTGTAGCAGCAGTAGGAACGAAGGAAGGGCCTAAGGGAAGAACCCAAGATAAGGGTGAATTCACTTCCGAGCGCCACTACGTTCTTTGGAATATCGACAATACAGTGCGAGTTAAGGCCGGAAAATTCAGGCAGGCCTTTGGTCTCAATGATCCCAACCACACCAGATTCGTTAAGCAGAACTTAGGCTTTGGCTCCCAGTCCGAAACCTATGGATTAGAGATTTTCAAATTCTTTGAAGAAGGAGAGATTATTCTCTCAGCAAACTTAGGCGGTCTCGACATTCCCTTTGAGGCCCAAAATGAAAAGAGCTTCTCCGTCCAAGCAACTCACTACCTAGGAGGAAAGGCCCGCTTAACAGCTGATCTTCTCATAGGAGAGAGCGCACGCTCCAGAAGATCAATCTTGGGAGTCAATGGCGTCTTCCCTCTTTTTGATAAGAAGAATGTCCTGCGCTTTGAGCTCGATTATCAAACCGCCCAAGACCGAAGCCTTGGCCCAAAACTAGAAAAAGAGCGCTCCCTCTTTGGCAACCTTCTCATGGGCCGAAAATTATTCGACGGAATGCTGGCCTACTTTGTCTATGAACACGCCCAAAGTGACCTCAGTCAATCCAGACAAAGCCTCATCACCTCACCCGGTCTCGGCCTTCAGTGGCTGCCCATTGCCCACGTGGAACTTCAATTCGAACACCAATACCGAACCGCCTACCTAAGCAAGGAAAACCCAGAACACCGCTCCTTCCTCGTTCTGCACCTCTACCACTAAAAAGCTATAAAAAGTGCCAGCAGACTTTGGACTAAAAAGTGCCAGCAGACTTTATGCTGACTTCGCGTTAATAGAGGGAAATATTATATGTGCCTATTTCATTCTTTCTATTTTGGGAATATCTTAAATAGCCTAAGTAATAAATATTGAAAAAATAACGCAACGTCAGCACGATGTCTGCTGGCACGAATGCTGCTGCTTATGGGAGAGTTGGCGAGCTTTGGATACCTGAACTGGGTTTAGTGGGTGGTTTGTCACACATTTCCTGTAAAAACTCAATTTTAAAAAGCATGTTTATTAGTGTAAATTCTTCATGGCTCACTACACTTTACAGTACTTTAAAAGTAGTCTCCTAAATAATTAAAAATAAATTAACTAAAGCTCTGAGGCCATTATGAAAAAGCTAATCACTTTAACACTACTTTCTTTTATTTCATTATCATCT
Organism: uncultured Bacteriovoracaceae bacterium; assembly: GCA_937930825.1. GTDB lineage: Bacteria > Bdellovibrionota > Bacteriovoracia > Bacteriovoracales > Bacteriovoracaceae. The sequence continues at coordinate 439 of CALHBL010000125.1, read as the reverse complement.
TATTCTTATCTTAATAACTCAGATGAAATTAATAGTATGATTTCTGGATTTGATATGTGCGACGATAGTCAAAATCCTGAAATCTTTGAAAAAATGTACAAAGAACTTCAAGCTAGCGATGCTAAAAACGAAGAGAATCCATTTAAAGTAGAAATTTCATATTATTCTTTTAGTTTTGAATCTGATAAGAACCAGTGTGATGTATATGTTGATCCTTATGACTGGCGCTGTTATACGTCAATTTGCCAATAAGTTTTTAATCAATGGGAATGAAGAGAAAAAGTGCCAGCCAGAAAAAGTGCCAGCAGAGAATACTGCTGCTTTAACTAATTAGTTCAATGATTTCATAATCCTACGGCCATGCGTAATGGCCGTAGGTAAATCCTTTGATATGTTTAATTTCCTACAAAAAAACAAAAGGATTTATCTTTGAACTCTA
>CALHBL010000124.1 GCA_937930825.1 uncultured Bacteriovoracaceae bacterium | reverse complement strand
GCGCATTGATATGAGTGAGTACTCGGAAAAGCATTCCGTGGCCAAGCTCATTGGTGCTCCCGCGGGTTATGTAGGTTATGAAGATGGCGGCACGCTTACTGAAGCTGTGAGAAGAAGGCCTTACTCTGTGGTCTTATTCGATGAAATTGAAAAGGCCCATCCGGATTTTTCAGATATACTCCTGCAGCTCTTAGATGATGGACGGCTTACTGATAATAAGGGAAGGACGGTCAATTTTAAAAATACAATTATCCTTTTGACTACTAATTCTAAGGATATTGAGCTTGATTTTAAACCAGAAGTTCTAGGACGATTAGATGGTGTCTTAACTTACAACTCGCTGGATAGAGCGGTAATGGAGGATCTCGTTTTAAAGCAAGTGGGTCTTTTAAAAGAGAGAATCAAGAATAAGATCTTTAAAATTGAATTCACAAGTGATGTAATTCATCACCTCGCTGAGCTAGGTTACGATGAGAAGTATGGGGCAAGGCCTTTGCAAACGGTTTTTAACAAACTTATTATAAGGCCCCTTTCAAAGCTCGTCTTAGGGGAAGATCTTGATGGTAAGTTGGTACACTTCAAGCTAGAGGATAAGGCCATCACTTTGTCATGCCATCTGGTGGACTAATCTTTTTAACTCTTAGGGAAGTATTCATCTAGAACTTGTTGCTCACTCTTTGTGCTGGTCAAGAAATTAGGTTTGTTCATAGATATTGCGCATGAACGGTTGCCTGAAATATTTTTAGTAAAGTCGATTGCTGAAATATGTTTTTGCAGTAATCTCAAGGAGAGGGAAGCCGCTCTCGAGCGGCTTAGCTCCCGTTAATGAAGTATCTAGGCTTTCTTCTTTTTGGTCACTTTCTTAGCAGTTTTCTTTGCCACTTTCTTTTCGACCTTCTTGGCTGTTTTCTTTACCGCTTTCTTTTCGACTTTCTTAGTTGTTTTCTTTGCCGTTTTCTTTTCGACTTTCTTGGTTGTTTTCTTTGCCGCTTTGTTTTCGACCTTCTTAGCAGTTTTCTTTGTAGCTTTCTTTACTGCTTCAGTTGATTTCTCTTTTACGGCTTCATTTACTTGGTTTGCCTTTGCCTTTAATTTCTTTGTTACTTCTTTCACTTTGAGGTGGGAGGCAACTCTCTTCTTAGTCTTAACAATAGATTTTCCAGCTGCCACGCGCAAAATATTATACTCGCTAACGAGTTGAGCATAGAAACCTGCGACTAATTTCTTAGAGATATTGAGCTTGTCATACTTCTGTTGAAAAATTTTCTGCAGGTCTTGGTAGCGCTCTTCGTTGAGCTCTTTAATTTTGGCCAGTAATACTGTGCACTTTTCTCGAAAGTCCGTTTTTGACTTTCCTTTCTTCTTCTCATTACTTTGTTTATTTTTTAGAAAATTTGGTAAGGCCATGCTCTTCCCCTGAAGTAGTTTTGCGTATTGTAGGATAAATGACGTAAAACCAAAAGGTTTCGCTGACTTTCGTGTGCAATTGTTCTAGAATTCCATTGTTTTTTACAAAGGATATAAAGATGAAGAAGTATGATATTTATGCAATGGGAAATGCCCTAGTGGATATGGAAATAGAGGTTCAAGAGAGCTTTCTAACTGAATCTAAAATAGAGAAGGGGATGATGGTCTTAGTTGATGAAGCCCGTCAAAAAGAGCTTCTCAATAGTGTTGATGCCTCTGGTCATGGTCGCTCTTGTGGAGGCTCAGCAGCAAATACTATTATCGGCGCCGCCCAGCTAGGTGCTAAGGGATATTACTCTTGCAAGGTTTCCTCTGATGAAACGGGAGACTTCTACTATAAAGATCTAATTTCTCAAGGGGTAGAGACGAATTTACATGGGCAGAGACCAGAGGGAACAACTGGTAAGTGCCTGGTCTTTATTACGCCTGATGCAGAACGATCCATGAATACTTTTCTTGGGATTACAGAAACATTTAGTGAGAGTGAACTCTCTTGGGATGATATTAAAGAGAGTCAGTATCTCTATATAGAAGGTTACTTAGTAACCTCGCCAACGGGGAAGGCCGCAGCGATTAAGGCGCGAAAATTTGCCGCCCAAAACCAAGTTAAAGTTGCCTTAACATTTTCTGACCCAGGAATTGTTGGTTTCTTTAAAGATGGTTTTAAAGAAATGATTGGTGAGGGAATTGACCTGCTCTTTTGTAATGAAGATGAGGCCATAAGCTACACCGGAAAATCCGATATTACCCAAGCGCTTGAAGCTCTAAAAGGCATCTCTAAGCAGATTGCTATTACTCGCGGAGAAAGAGGAGCACTCCTTTGGGATGGCCAAGAGAAGATCGAAGTAGCGACCAATAAAGTTAAGGCCGTTGATACTAACGGAGCGGGAGATCTCTTTGCAGGAGCATTTCTCTTTGGCCTTAATAAGGGAATGAACTTTGCTGATGCTGGTAAGTTAGCGTGCGCTTGTTCTTCACAGCTGGTAACTCAGTTTGGTGCCAGGCTGACAAAAGAGAAGACTCAAGAGGTCTATAATTCTCTTTTTTAGTTTTTAATAGAGTTTGTTTGATTGTGGGGTTTTAATCCCTATTTTAATGAAGAGGTAGAAATGAAGAGAGTGGCCATAAAAGAATTATTTAAGAATCCTCCTATAGGGGAGAAGGCTAAAGTTGCCGGTTGGATTAGATCTATTCGCAATTCAAAAGCTTTTTCTTTTATGGTTCTCAATGATGGCAGCTGCCAAAAAGTTCTGCAAATAGTCTTAGATGCTGATATGGATGGCTATGAGAAAGTGACTTCGCTTCTGATTGGTAGCTGTGTTGAGATTGAAGGCCTCGTTGTTGAAAGTCAGGGTAAAGGTCAAAGTGTAGAAGTGCAGGCCAGCTCGGTGCATGTCTATGGGGCAACTGATGAGAGTTATCCCTTACAAAAGAAGGCCACAAGTCTTGAGTTTCTAAGAGAGCAGGCCCACCTTCGCCCGCGCACAAATCTCTTTGGCGCTGTTTTTAGAGTCAGGCATCAACTGGCCATGGCCACTCATAAATTCTTCTCTGATAAAGGATTCTATTATTTAAATTCTCCTATCTTAACTGCTGTCGATGCGGAAGGTGCTGGAGAGATGTTCAATGTTACTAGTTTTGATCTTGATAAGATTCCAATGACTAAAGATGGTGTTGACCATTCAAAAGATTACTTTGGAAGAGCGACAAGTCTGTGCGTGACCGGACAATTAGAAGGAGAGTGCTTTGCCATGGGCATGGGCTCTGTCTATACTTTTGGTCCCACTTTTAGAGCAGAAAACTCGAATACCACAAGACATTTAAGTGAGTTTTGGATGATTGAGCCAGAAGTCGCCTTTATGGATCTTGAAGGAAATGCTCAACTGGCCAGTGAATATATAAAATTTCTGATTGAGTATGCTTTTGAGCATGCGCCTGATGAACTAGAGGCCCTGCAAAAGTATCATCAATTTTCAGCTAAGCAGAATAAAGAAACTTACGAGAACCATCTCGATAACTTAAAGAAAGTGGTTGAAAATGATTTCAAAGTTATTACTTATACTGAGGCCATCGAGCTGCTTGAAAAGTCAGGAAAAAAATTTGAATTCAAACCTTCATGGGGCGCAGAATTGCAAACTGAGCATGAGCGCTACTTGGCCGAAGAGCTCTTCAATGGCCCGGTAACAGTGACGGACTATCCTAAAGATTGTAAGGCCTTTTATATGAAGCTCAATGATGATGGAAAGACAGTTAGAGCAATGGACGTTCTTGTTCCAGGAGTTGGCGAGCTTATTGGCGGCTCTCAAAGAGAAGAGGACCACGGAAAACTAATTAAGAGAATCGATGAGATGGGCATGGATAAGGAGCCACTTTGGTGGTACCTAGAGCTTAGAAAGTTTGGCACGGCCCCTCATAGTGGCTTTGGTCTAGGCTTTGAGCGAGCGCTACTCTATATAACTGGGATGAAGAATATTCGTGATGTCACTGCCTTTCCGCGCACGCCCAATAATTGTGATTTCTAGTACTTGATGCAACTTGTGAAAAGTTTTGGAAAAGACTAACTGACAGATGCTTTCTTTTTAGTTCCAATAGGTATTCCCTTTTTCTTGGAGCATGAGCAGTGAGTTACGAAACTTTAGATTTAGATAGCATTAAAATGGAAAATCCTTATTTGAGAATAGGTACTGACGTGTCTACTCTTGAAAAGAGTATTGGAACCGTAGGCCTCATTGCACCCTTAATAGTTAATCAAGATAATATTCTCTTGGCCGGGGCCAGAAGATGGCAGGCCTTGAAGAATCTAGGGCATACCAGTGCTCCCGTCATCAGAGTCGATAAGGACTCTCTTCAGCAAGAACTTATTTCAATAGATGAGAATCTCGTTAGAAAATCTCTTAGTAATCCAGAGATGGAGGCCCACCTTCTAAGAGCAAAGGAAATCTATCTAAACCTGGCCCATGAGGACTCAGACTTTAAAGATACTCTCATGAAGAAGCGTCAATCACGCATCGACGCTGGGGAAGATAATACTAGTGAAGATCAAAGCACTGAGCTTGGCGTTGAAGAACTAGTTGTCAGTGAATTTGCTAAAGAAGTAAGTGAGAAATCAGGACTCTCTTCAAGTCAGGTCTTAAAGGCGATGGAAAGAGAAGAGAAGTCATCTGATGAATTAAGGCAAGCAAGAAACGAGGGACAGGTGTCCGTTTCTCAGGCCAACGAAGTCATTCGTCTGGAGCATGCTGATCAGGCCAAGATTCTTCCCCACATTGAAGGCAGAACAGTTAGTGAGCTTCGAAAGTTAGTTAAGAAGGCCAAGACTGATGGAGTGGAAGAGGCGCTTTTGAGCCATGAGCAACTTCCTCATGCTAGAGAATTTAGAGATATGATTAAATTTTTTAAGAAAACACTAAAGATTTCTCAGACCCTAGAGCTTGAAGGTATTGTCGCCGAAGGTAAGTTTAAATCTGATCTTGAAAAAATTTGGCCAGAAATTGTGAAGAATATGGACTCAATCATTGAGACAGATTCGTCTCATTATTTAGGAAGTCATTCTGAGCATTCTTTTGAGCAGGAGAGTTCATTTAATTAAACTCTAAGAGAGCTCTCCCCAAAGTTATTCTTTGACAATTCTAAGCGCACGGGGATTTGATCAGTGAGGGCCTGAACGTGGCTAATAAGTCCAATTTGCTTGCCTCTGCTTTGAA
>CALHBL010000123.1 GCA_937930825.1 uncultured Bacteriovoracaceae bacterium | reverse complement strand
AAAGAGATAAGAAAATAAAGAAGATCATTAGCGAGACTAAACGGCATATGATGATCGTGCTTATTATTGGCTTCCTCTTTACAATAATATTGGCCCTCGTTGTTCCCGGAAAAATAGCTCTACCATTTAAGAAGATTAAAGATGCTATTCGAGAGCTTCAAGATTGTAATTTTGACGTCTCGATTTACTACTCTCAAGATGATGAAATTGGCGAAATTGCTAGAGAGATGAATAAGATGATTCACTCCTTTAAAGTTTTTGAGGAATTAAGAGCAGATCGAATTTCGGTTGAGAATAGGAAGTTTGATGCCCTGGCCAACCTTGTAAGAAGACCCGTCTTGGTTGCAAATGCAGACGGTAGCCTTATTTACCTCAATAATCAGACTTACTCATTACTTCAAGTGCAGTCAGAGGATGTCATTGGTAAAGAGATGACTGAAACTGTGATTCCAGGAATGATTATTGAGACTTATGAGTTGGCGATTAAGAGGCGTTCAAAAATTGAAAATGCTGAAGTTAAAATTCTAGCTAAGCGTCATGATGAGGAAGTTAAAATTGACCTGATCGAAGTGGAAGCTGAGGAAGGTGGTGTTATTGGGGGTGATGCGCTGAGTGAAGAGCCTGAGCCTAAAGAGCCTGAGTATGCTTACGAAGGCTACGCAAATGTTATCCCAATTCGAGGAAAAGAAAGTTCACTAGATTACTACCTTATGGTATTGTCAAAAGAAGTATTTACGTAGAGTTAGGCAACCAAACTCGCATTTTAAAAGTCCCTTATTATGGATCAAAAATATATCCGAAATTTTTCGATTATTGCTCATATCGACCATGGCAAATCTACTCTTGCAGACCGTCTACTTGAAGAAACCGGCACGGTCACCAATAGAGAAATGAAAGACCGTCTTCTTGATAATATGGATATCGAAAAAGAGCGCGGAATCACTATTAAAGCACAAACAGTAAGGCTAACTTACAAAGCTAAAGATGGAGAAACATACTATTTAAATCTTATTGATACTCCTGGGCATGTGGACTTTACTTACGAAGTTAGCCGGTCATTGGCCTCTTGTGATGGAGCCCTTCTGGTTGTTGATGCCAGTCAAGGTGTTGAAGCGCAAACTCTGGCGAATGTTTACTTGGCCATGGAGAATGAGCTTGAAATCATTCCTGTTCTCAATAAGATTGATCTTCCTCATGCAGAGCCTGATAAAGTGAAGCAGGAAATCGAAGATATTGTGGGTATTGAGGCAATGGAAGCTGATATGGTTTCAGCTAAGTCAGGAATCGGTATTGAAGCTCTTCTGGAGACAATTATTAGTAAAGTTCCTGCTCCTTTAGGGGATAGGGATGGTGATCTTCAAGCTCTTATTTTTGATTCGTGGTTTGATCCTTACAAAGGCGTTGTTGTTCTTGTCAGAGTGATGAGCGGCTCCCTTAAAAAGAAGAGTAAAATATTTCTTAAGCAATCTGGTGGCGAGTACGAAGTACTTGGCATGGGGGTTAATGCTCCCTTTTATACTGAAATGAAAGAACTTGGTGCCGGTGAAGTTGGTATGCTTATTTGTGGTATTAAAACTATTCGTGATGTGAAAATCGGTGACACAATTGTAAGTGCTACTAAGAAAGATACGCCTTCATTGGCCGGCTATACCGAAATTAAGCCCATGGTATTTTGTGGAATTTTTCCAGTGGAAAGTAATGAGTATGAAGACTTAAAGGAAGCACTTGGTAAGCTAGAGCTCAATGACTCTTCCTTTACCTATGAGCCAGAAACTTCGGCGGCACTTGGTTTTGGTTTTCGCTGTGGTTTCTTAGGCCTGCTCCATATGAATATTATTCAAGAGAGGCTAGAGCGGGAATTTGATCTTTCTTTGATTTCAACAGCTCCCTCGGTTAATTATAAAGTTCAGACAGTCTCAGGTGAAGAGGTCTTAATTTCAAACCCTTCAGAAATGCCTGATGTTGGAGAAATTGAATTTATTGAAGAGCCTGTTGTTGCCATCTCTATTCACCTTCCCAATGAATTCTTAGGAAGAATTATTAAACTCTGTGAAGAGCGTCGAGGGTGTCAAACAGATTTAAAGTATCTTACTGAAGACAGAGTACAGGTCTTCTATGATCTACCTTTAAGTGAAATGGTCTTTGACTTCTATGACAAACTAAAATCAATGTCTAAAGGCTACGCTTCAATGGACTATGAGCTCAAAGGCTACCAGAGATCAAAACTTGTTAAAGTAGATGTTCTTCTCAATGGCGATAAGGTAGATGCACTCTCTCTTATTTGCCACAATGATAATGCCTTTTATAAAGGCAGAGACCTAACTCAAAAACTGCAAAAGCTTATTGGCCGCCAGCAGTTTGATATTGCTATCCAGGCTGCAATCGGTGCTAAAATTGTCGCCCGTGAAACAGTGAAGGCCCTTAGAAAGAATGTACTAGCTAAGTGCTACGGTGGTGATATCTCCAGAAAGAGAAAACTACTTGAAAAACAAAAAGCAGGTAAGAAGCGAATGAAAATGGTTGGCGCTGTCGAAGTTCCTCAGGAAGCCTTTCTTGCTGTTCTTAAGGTGGATGACTAGAATGCATGAGAGCCTACGCTATCTTCTAGAAAAAGTTCTTTCCTTCTACTCTCAAGAAGAGTTTTATCCGAATTTACTAAAAGCAAAAGAAGACTACTTTATTAGAACTGGCAAGGCCTTTGAAGAGGATGAAGATTATGAATCTAGAATGGCTTCATTCAATGATTGGTATGTTCTTCAATTCCTAGGACTAGGTTCAAAGCTTCCTCTCTTTGAGCAGTATCTTGAAGGCCATGAGGTTCGATCGGAGCTCACAGACGCCGTTAGGAAGACAAATCATAGCTTATTTGAATATATAGGAACATCCTTTAGAGGGTTGCATCAACTAAAAGATATCTTACATAATACTAAAGTAAGTCTCGCTAAAACACACTCGGCCCCATCTTTATTGAAGGGCGATTTATTTATTGGCCGAACAACTTTCTACCAAGATGAAC
>CALHBL010000122.1 GCA_937930825.1 uncultured Bacteriovoracaceae bacterium | reverse complement strand
TAAATTGATCAAAGCTAGCATGATCTTCCTCCTCGTCATCATCCTCATTTTGAATATAGGAAGTAACAGAGCCGTTTTCATAATGGGATACTATTTGATCGTCACCTAGGTTCTCTTCTTTTAGAAGCTTTCCTAGAGGGTTTTCCTGAAGTCCATCATCGGTGAAAATTCCGCTAATGTTAAAATTCAAGCTCTCGCTTATAGTTGCTTCGATCACTTTCCCTGAGAAGGTGTGGCTTTCTAGCTCTTCTGTAGGGTGAATATCTGGAAGAGAGTATGAACTAACGGAAAAACTGTTATGCTCAGGCAAGGGTACTCCTCTCTCTATTTCAAGTAAGCTAAGGGGGAGTTTGTCCATTAGCGGGTAAGGGGAAGTACCTTTCTTAATGAAAGCTATGATTATGTCGATTTTTAAGAATTGTTTATTTCTCAGAATATGTTCATGTATCCAAATTAAAAATAAATTTCTTAACTTTGAATGATTACTGTAAAGTGTAATCATCTTTTCTAAAATATCACTTGATACTTTTTTCCCGAGAAGTCCTCCAAATATAAGGTCTAAGCGGGGATTAATTGCTTGCTTCGTCAGTTTTGCCTCTTCGAGAATTAATTTAAAAAATAAAGTGGTGGATTTTTCTGAACCAATGAAGATTAATCCCTGGAGGCAAGATTCTCTTAGGTAGTGCTTAGGGGGAAGACGATTGAGAGTGTCTAGGAAGTAGTTTATCTCGCTATTAAGGCACCATTTATTAAAAATTTCTGTAAATTGGAAAAATTCTCCAGAGGGGTTTTTGGTGTATCCTTTCTCAATAATGTAATCAGGGCATTTATAATTTTTACTCATTTATTTACCTTTAACTAATAAGGAGGAGCAAGTTAGTCTTTACTAGGGTTAGGCTATTTCTATGCATCCATCTCTGATTATAACAGTAATTGGCTGGGCTGGGCCTTTAACTTTATGAATTATACGTTTTAAGAAAGTGCCCTGTACTTTGATTTCTCAAGTGTAGACTGAGAGGGTTTTTTAGGGCAGATGCTCCTTAGGCGCGATTTACAATTTAATCAATCAAAGAACTCAAGATGGTAATTATATAGAGACTTATTGTGGAGTGGGATACTCAAAACCAACTTATTAAATCGATCTTATCAAAGGGGAGTACACCTTAATTTGAGATAACTAACAATTATGACCCAAAAGGAAAGAGATAAGCTATTTAGATTTATTAAATCAAAATGAAAGCTACACCCGGAAATTAGTATATAATAAAGAAGATATAATGTTAGAACTTGATGGCAATGATAATTCGATCGCCTTCTATATTCACGGAGTAGGGATTGATGAGTTCTCTAAGTATCATTTTAAAAGCGCTATATTTTATACTTTCAATCTATATATTTCATCATTGGGAGGAGAACAGAGTATCGCTGCTGCCTATTTCTTATGGCTCGCCAATCCTGTCTTCTTATTTATTCTCTGGATGATTCGATTTATATTTTCCAATGGCTTCTTGGGTGAGGCCAGTTTCTTAATATTAAACATTTTATTAGGATATTTTTGGTGGTTCAAGGTTCTTCCCAAGATTTATAGTTTGGTTATAATGAATTTTTTTCTTCTAAACTAATACCGGAAAGCAAAGAATCAAAGCCTCAAGTCCCAGTAATTGACGAATGAATGTATATGAAAGCTTACTTGGATGGAGGTTGCTACTGACTACGGAAGTAACCAAGTTTCATCTCCTTTCATTTTCAAAGAGGATAACGAATGTGAAGAATAATAGCCGTATAGAATGTAGAAAATGTTCTGATGTGTTTACTTTTACCTTAGGTAAGGAACGTTTGTTTCATTGTAAATTTTGTAATAACGAATTTATTTTAAAGCACTCCTATTTGTTATATTTTTACTTTTTTCTGTCTATTATTTTCTTATCATTACTACTTAATATAGCTCTATATACAATTTATCGTAATATGAATTTAGGTTATTTTTATCAAGAAGCTCTTTTTTTCGGAGGGTGTTATGTTTCATACCTTGTGTCTGTGAAACTATTTTCTAAAATTGGCAAATGAAGGCTCAGTTTTGTAGAAAAATTTATCAAAACTTCTGTAATTGATTTTTGGTTCTACTTTGAGGAGGATGAAAAGAATGAAGAGGCGATGTGGGACCAAGTAGTGGAGGCAGTAGCCCAATGGCAATTGTAAGAATTAGACGAACAACTGGCTGTAGTAAATGTAATATGGAGTTTAGGTTTACTCTTCGTAAGGAGCATTTATTTCAATGTGAGTATTGCGGTAATGAGTTTCTATTAAGGCGTTCAGGGAAATTATTTTCGGCCTATTTTCTCTCAGTGTCAGCGTTAGCTTTAATTTTTTATATATTAGTGTGGCCAGGGTGCGTTTTAATGAAAATAAACGGCTATTACAGAGCCCCTTTTTTCTTAATCTCTGGGTATGGAGCATATAAAATAAATGTATATCTATACTCTAAAATTGATATTTCCTAGGGCCATTCAAATCTTCTTTTTCACTCCCCTGTTATGAGGGGTCATAATACTACAGTAGGGGAGTGTTGCAATAATCGTTTATGCGGCTTTTAAGTCTTGAATATCAATTTTAATTTTGGATTGCTTTGTTGAAGCTTCTTTCTCAAGTTTCTCATAAGCCTTGATGAGTACTTTGGGTTTGAGCTCATTTATAATGAAAAGCCTCATGTCTTTTTCTGTTAGCCAATTCATCTTTGTTGGCCCATCCTCAAATTTTTCCCATTTAATAACTGCTGAGTGCGCTATGCCTCCAAACCTTAATCCGAATTCTTTCAAAGTCATACGAAAGTGATGTCTGATGAACTTTATTTCATTTCCTGTTAGTCTTGATCGCTTCATTGATAGAGCGAAAAGGGCCGCCTTTTGATATTTTTCAAAATTTAGATCAAGCACCCACTCATTTCTAATTTTTGAAAGAGGGGCATTGATGATTTGAACTGGAAAACCTAGAGAATGGTCCAGATAAGATTTTTGTACTTTTTTATTTCTCATATACACCTTACTTGTTCAAATCGATAACTGTTATAATAAGCATATTGTTTTCATCAAAGGCCAACACAACTCTTAGTAATCTATTGTCAATTGTTCTTCCTTTTATTGAATAATTCCAAGATTTCCATTCTTCATCATAGCTATCTTTTCTTTTTTCATGATGGCCAGTTAAAAGAACCTCTTTCACTTCTAAAATAGTAACTTCTCTTTGCTTAATTCTGTGATTTGCATGGCCAGTATAAGAATACTTACCTTTAGATATAGCAGTATTAATAGATTCTAAAATATTATCAATATTTGGTCTTTTCATCCAAGCTACTTGTTGTAACTCAGTTACAATTGGTGGTCAAGGCTCTTTAAAATTAGCCCAAGAAAAGCTAAAAAGTGCCATGTACATTGGTTTCGCAGATGCAAATCTTTTGTGCTTACTGGGACTTACATAGTATTATTTTAGTCGAGCCAGCTCAAGGCTTTCTAAAAGAAATGTGCAGAGAAAGAACTCTCAAGCTATCAGAAGCAGATAAGGTTACTCATGAATGAATGGCCATTGAGAGACAATTAAACGATTTTACTAAGTTAAGATGTACTCCATCCAAGGCTTCCCTTGCGGGAAACCATAATTACTACTGTATATTAACCGTGTCTTGAAAACCGCTGTTGCTCTCGCTCAGCTTCTTCAGCGTGAGTGATGCATAGGTTGGTGAAGGGTTGGTTCTTGAGTCTCTTAAAGCCGATATCATCTCCGCATTCTTCGCATTCCGGATAGGTGCCATTTTCAATTCTTTGAAGAGCAGCTTCAATAGATCTAAGCTTTACTAGTTCGCGGTTTCTCATATTGAAAGTAATTTGTTGATTGATGACATTTGTTGCTAGGTCAGCTTCGTCGGGAAGATCGTCACTGGTAACATGGAGGTCTTCTGTTTGAGTAAGAAATCCTCCGTTTAATATTTGCTCTCTCATCGTTATAAGTTGAGTCTTTAGTTCATTAAGTTGTGCTTCTTTCATTTTTGTTCTCCTTAAGAACGATCGTAGCAGCTCATCAAGATTATCTTACTATTGGCCACCCTTAATTTTAGGCCCAATACGGCAGCGCGCACAAGTGTAAAATTTTGCCTTCCTCTTGCTTGCTTTAGGCTTTCGATGTAGTTGAAAACTCAAAGGGGTTGAGTGTAATATAGTACTATTGTTGAGTACCAAGCTTTGGTACTTGATTCTTGCTAGAGAAAAATTTAAGAAAGGCCTTTTAAGTGACTAATATACTCAAGAAAATACGTTCAGCTAAGAAAGTTGAAGAGGTCGAAAA
>CALHBL010000121.1 GCA_937930825.1 uncultured Bacteriovoracaceae bacterium | reverse complement strand
ACAGGCGGTCTCACTCCTCCAAGTGAGTGGGGCGAAGAAGGGGCCGATATGATTGTTGGTGAAGGCCAGCATCTTGGTATTGGGCCAAACTTCGGCGGCCCAGGCCTTGGTCTCTTTGGCATTCGCTTCAATGAACAGAATAAAACGGCCATCCGCTCTAGCGCCGGCCGCTTTGTTGGCAAGGCCCAAGATGAAGAAGGAAGAGAGTGCCTCGTTATGGTTCTGTCAACAAGAGAGCAGCATATCCGCCGGGAAAAGGCGACTTCCAATATCTGCTCTAATCAATCCTTCCTGGCCACAGTTGTGGGGGCCTCAATTCTGGCCAAGGGTGAAGAAGGAATGAAGGAGGCCAATCGTGTTGGAGTCCAAAGGGCCCGTGAATTTGCCGAATTTATTCTCAGTGAAACAAGTCTTACTCTTGCTTTTCCCAACTCTCCTTTCTATCAAGAAGTCGCTCTAAGAACTTCTATGGATGCAGGCCTCTTAATTACGAAGGCAGCAGAAGCAGGTCTTCATATTGGCGTCGACATAAGTGAGAGAACTCCCTTTGATCATGCCATAATGACTTACTTCAATGATGCTCAAACTAATAAAGAGTTTGATCAACTTAAAGACTTTTTAAAGAAGAACTTCCCTATTGAAGAGGCCAATACAGAGACCCAGTTAAGTGCTATTCCCCAAAGTTTCTTAAGAGACAAAGCAGTGGGACTTCCCAATCATGGAACTCAGAAGATAAAAGATTTCTACGATGAGCTTGGGAGCATGAATGTCTCCCCTGATGATAGTATCTATCCTCTTGGTTCATGCACCATGAAGTACAACCCTTATATAAATGATTACGCTGCCGGGCTTAAAGGATTTACCGACATTCACCCTCAAGCTCCTTTAGAGGATGCTCAAGGCTGCCTCGAAATTCTCTTTGAAACTCAAGAACTCTTTAAGGCCATCACAGGCCTTCCAGGCCTTACCACTCAGCCCGTTGCTGGAGCTCAAGGAGAACTTGTAGGGATCAAAATGTTTCAGGCCTACCATGCGGACCGTGGCAACGCAGACATCAAAGATATTATCTTGATTCCAGCTTCGGCCCATGGAACGAATCCGGCAACAGCAACGATGGCCGGTTATCTTACTTCTGGAAATGGTGACACTAAAAAAGGCATTGTCACTATCGATGCGGACCCTCAAGGTCAAATTGACATGGTAGGGCTTAAAGAAAAAGTCTCCCTCTATGGCAAGAGAATTTCTGGCATCATGATCACCAACCCTAATACCTCGGGCATCTTTGAAGCGAACTTCAAAGAAGTGGCGCAGCTTATTCACTCTGTTGATGGACTTGTCTATATGGATGGGGCCAATATGAATGCTATCGCTGGTTGGGTTGACTTGGATGCCATGGGTGTCGATGCTGTTCATAATAACCTCCATAAGACTTGGACTATTCCCCACGGGGGCGGCGGGCCAGGGGACGCCATCGTTGCCGTTAGTGAAAAACTGATCCCCTATATGCCAGGTAAGCAAATCATTAAGAATGCTGAAGGTCTCTTTGAGGCCGTAACCCCAGAAAAAACAATTGGCTCTATTCATCGCCACTGGGGAAATTTCGCTCATAAAGTCAGGGCCTACACTTATATCAAGGCCCTAGGGGCCCAAGGTGTACAGGAAATGGCCGCGATTGCTGTTCTTTCGGCCAAGTACCTCTATGCCAGAATGCGAGACCTATACCCAACCCTACCGACCAACGCAGGTGAAGTTCCTAGAATGCATGAGTTTATTTTCACTATCTCTAAAGAGACCTTTGACAAGGCCGCTGCTGCTGGCACGCCCAAGGCCCAGGTCGTTGGAAAAATAGGAAAACTCTTCTTAGACTTTGGCCTCCATGCACCCACAGTAAGCTTTCCAGAACCCTTTGGTCTGATGGTTGAGCCCACCGAGTCTTTTTCAAAGAAAGAGCTCGACGATTTTGTTGAAGTCCTTGTTGCTATTCATAGAATATTAAATGAGCACCCTGAAGTTTTAACAACTGCACCACACTTCACTCCAGTTAGGAAAGTTAATGAGGTGGCGGCCAATAAGAACCTCACTCTTTCTGAGAAGCTAGAAGAGCTTCCTGTATTGATGAAGAATATCATTGAGCCTGGTGTTTTAAAGGAATTACCCACTTCTCAAGTTATAGAGCGTATAGTGGTAGCGCATAAGGCGAGAGTTTCTCATTAGAAGTGAGAAAGTCCCTCGTGTTATTGGAAAATTCTTACTGCTGTTTTTTTCTGAGTACAGTGTAAAAGAGATCTCCACCGCAATTTTTATGAGTGCCTAAAATTTCATACTCAGTCTCGCTATTATAGAGAGTAGTCATAATATAGGCCGTTTTCTCTGCTGTTGACTTGAACTTGTCCCTAAGGTCTGAGTCTTTAACAATGGGATAAGTCTCGTTTTGGCACACGACTTCTCCCTTAAACACATTCACCATGCATACTTCATCTGCCCGTGCAGCAGAGCTCAGGACTAAAGATATTAAGAGTGCTGACTTTAGGATATTTCTCATCATTTTAGCTCCTTAGGAAGTTTTATTCATTATAAGAGAATCTGTTCCTCTAAAGACCTAATCAACTAATTTAACAGTATGAAAAACATGCCACTTACCACGTGATCGAGATGAACCTAAGTTAAACTCATCAACACGGTTAAAATGACTAAGAACCTTAGATTCTGTCTCATCTACTGCTCTTACTGCTCGTCCCTTGCTATCTTCTAGTTTAGACATGTTAATAGTTCCCTTCAACTCACCATCACACTTCATTGTCGCTACCATCTTCTTAAAATTAAGATGAATCGAACAAATATCACCAGCATTAACTGCTGAACATGAAAGAATTGAAATTAAAATAGCTGCTTTGATGGTCTTTTTCATTTTTTTCTCCATTGGTTTTTTTTCAATTGTATTGGATTTATCTGCAAAGTAGTGCCTTCAAAGTAATACTTACTTGGGCAGTCTATTTTCTATACAATTTCATTAGCGTGGAGATCGCCTATTTTCAGGGCCTTAGAGTAGGTACTTGGGGTAGAATTGCTCTACCCCAAGAAATTCTTTAAATGATGTCGTTTACAATTTTACTATACTCAGCACAAGAGAAGCCATAAGTTCTATCAAAGACAAAGCCAAACTCTTCCATAGAGGCGATGGCAGCAATGACAGTGAAGGAACCAGTGACAAGTCTTCCCGCAGCTCTTTCAAATATACGAAGAATTTTCAACCTTCTCCCCTTGACGGTACGATTCAGAGCTTGTTTCTTCACTTCAGCTTGGCGCTTGTAAAAGTCTTTCTTTTCTCCGGCACTCATCGAACTTAAAATTCTATTCTTCCAAGTATTCACAAGTCTTCCCCCAACAAAACCTCCTCCGGCAGTAACGATGGCCATCTCATTAAGAGAGAATGAAACCTCAGATACACTTCCGTTAAGACAGCCTCTTAATTTAGTAATAAGAAGATCCTTTGCCTTAAGACCTGCTGCTGTTTGATCAACTGCAAGTGAATTTCCTGCACTAAAGACCATTAATAAAATCACAATTACTTTCTTCATATTAAACATATCTCCCTCCTACGGAATTAGTTTTATAATATCTTTCTTACAAATTTTACAATATTCCCAAAGGGAACTCCTATTCTCACGGCTATCAGGCTCCATGATGATCTTCCTAAGAACCGTCCAGCATCGGATCTTTTCTTAACATAGCCACTAAAGTATGTTCTTAGAATTAGAGAATCTTTTAAGTTTCTCGGGTAACATTTCTTAATGGCCGCCGCATACTGATTAGAGAAAATAAGCTTCGCTCTCTTATTATCAAAATCTGAGCCATCCCCCAGTACGCCAAATGTTTCGTCTATAAAACCTTCTCTAAAAAGGGGACCTAACATATTAGTGAAATTCCATGATGGAAAAACCCCGCCATATAAACGATCATGCCAGCTATTCATCACCTTCATATTTCTTAACTTACTGCAAGCTTCATAGGTATACTTATAAATATCATGTCCAGAATATTCGCTTCCCTGAATTAAGTGGAGTGATAAGAAACACATAATAGTAATTATTTTTTTCATAAACTTCCTTGGTGTAATGAACCTCTCGAACAGATAAGTCAACTCATGGACATAAAGCTCCAAATCAATAAGATGTGCATCTTGTACTGTGTTAACTCGTTACTTAGCTTGAATTTTTTTCACACTCTTTTTTAAACTTAAAATAAAGAGGCCTTGATGGCGCTATTAACTCCAAGCATTATTCACAAGTTAAAAAACTTTTGTTACGGCCGCTGCAGAATTATAATTCTCATAAGGATTTACAACGATTACAGATAGCGTTACAACATTTCTAGAACCCTTATCAGGCCCAAACCAATGAAAGAAAATATCAAGCCCCGCTGCACCTTTGGCATTATCTCCCACCCGGATGCCGGAAAGACCACAATGACTGAGAAGCTGCTGTGGTTTGGTCGTGTGGTGCGCGATACAGGTATGGTGAAATCGAAGCAGGGCAATTACGCTAAGTCCGATTGGATGGAAATTGAAAAGGAGAGAGGCATCTCCATTACTTCTGCCGTCATGAGTTACTCCTATGCAGGTAGGGCCATGCACTTACTCGACACTCCTGGACACAAGGATTTCTCTGAAGATACCTATCGAACTTTAACTGCAGTTGAATCTGTTCTTATGATGATTGATTCGGCCAAGGGAGTCGAAGAACAAACGATCAAACTGATGGAAGTTTGCCGCATGCGTGACACGCCCATCGTAACATTTATGAATAAATTTGACCGCGACGCCATGGACCCTTTTGAGCTCATCGATAATGTTGAAAAAATCTGTTCTATCCAGTGCGCTCCCATGACGTGGCCCGTGGGAGATGGAGTTGACTTCAAAGGTGTCTACGATCTTGAAAAGAAGCAGATCACTCGCTTTGGTGAAAATAATGACCCAACAAAGCCTGATATTTTAGACGCTTCTGACTTAGAGTCTCCCGAAGTTCTTGAGTACCTTGGCCAGGCCATTAAAGAAAAGTTAGAAGAGGAACTGATGATGGTCACCGAACTCATGCCAAAGTTTGATCGTGAAGAGTTTCTGGCGGGCATTCAAACGCCAGTCTTCTTTGGCACTGCTCTTCATAATTTTGGCGTCAAAGAAACTCTTGATCATATTGCAAAGGTCTGCCCTGAACCCCTACCAAGAGAAGTTCAGCTCGCCCCTTTTAAGAATGACTCCCCCACAAAAGTAGTCGCGCCAACGGAGCCAAAGTTCTCTGGTTTTATCTTTAAAATTCAGGCCAATATGGACCGCAAGCATCGCGATCGAGTGGCCTTTATGAGAGTTTGCACCGGACACTTTAAGCGCGGAGATAAAATTTTCCATGTAAGAACCAAGAAAGATATTAAGGTAGCAACTCCTTTAATTTTCCAGGCCCAAGATAGAGAGATAGTAGAAGAGGCCTTTCCCGGTGATATCATTGGCCTTCACGATACAGGAAAGTATCAAATTGGTGATACCTTCACCATGGGTGAAGAGTACGCTTACACAGGGATTCCTTCCTTTGCCCCAGAAATCTTTCAAAAAGTTCTGTTAAAAGATCCCATGAAAGGCAAACAACTAGACAAGGGTCTCAAACAACTCTCTGAAGAAGGAACCGTTCAGGTTTTCACTAGGCATACGGTAAATGAAAAGATTCTTGGTGCCGTCGGCATGCTTCAGTTTGAAGTTGTGAAGCATCGGCTTGAAGATGAATATAATGTCATCGGTGATTATCAAAGCTATAGTTACACAGGCATTAGATGGTTACGTTTTCCGGATGAGAAAACCAAGAAAGACTTTATTCAAAGTAATGGCAATAGCATTTGCTATGATCACAAAGAACGAGTCTGTTTTGGTGTTAAATCGGAGTGGGATCTCAAACTCGTTGCGGAGAAGTTCCCTACCGTCGAGTTCTTTAAAAATTCTGATTATAAGTAGATTACGACTTATCTAGTTGAAAAGACTTCGTCTGTTTGCCATTTTAAGTAATTCTTGTATGTCATGTGACTCAGACTTTTCGCGCCAGTCAGTGGCAAATCGAGAAAATACAATATGTTGAGAGATAGAGAAAACCCGGAACAAAAATGATGTAATTATTGCTCTATTCTCATTCATTCAATAGTAAAACCATGCTAAAGCTACTACCTTACACCCTCTAAAAATTTAACTTAAGAGAGCTCACTTTGAAAAATTACATCCTAATAATATTAATGACTTGCTTTTCAATACAAATTTATTCTTTACCTACTCTTCCAACGCGCCCTTTTATACCGGTCCCTAGCTTTCCGACTTTTCCTAACTTTCCTTCAACCGCCATTCCCTCTACTTGCTTGGATCAATCAGGAGCTCATTCACTTAGCACAGGTACTATTCCGGACACACAGGGAGGTAGTTATAGACCATTTAAAACTCGCGAAGGATATATTGCTTTTGATTTTAATCATGATCGATTCAATGATTTTATTTTCTTAGAAAAAAAGAGAAATGCTAACTCTCAACTTAACTTAGTAACTTGCCTGAGCAATAGAAATGGAACATACCAAAGAAGAGGTACTCCCTTCACGGTTAAACAAACTAATCGCACAGCAAATCTTAAAGAGTGGCTCCAAGTAGAAGTTTTGGATAGAGGAACTTTGTCAGTATCAGTTAAAAGTTATTCTCAAAATGACGGAGGTCGTGCTTCAAAGAGAATTTTTGAATATGATAATTCTGTTAGAGATTTTGTCGATATAACCTATCTTACTTCAGAAAGTGGAATGAAGTTCAAGTACCGAAATATGCGCTACGACTTTAAAGCTTTAACATTGGAAGTCGAATTTTCTACTTGCAGCTTAGTTGCAGGATCATCAAGCCCATGTGCATTGGGAGTTATGCCAAGAATCGTTTCTAAAACGGCCTGCCTTAGAGACTCTTCAGAGATTTCTACCATTAGACATAGGTGGCCAAAGTTTGGTGACTCTGACTTCTCTTGCAACTAAAGTGTTTTTGCGGATAATCTTTCAATAAGTTTATCCGCAACTTACATATTCTGTAACTTCAAACCATCTACAATTATAAGATCATAAAATCTATCTATTGGTCAGGTTCTTAGATATTAAACCTAGAGAACAAGTAACCAACAGCACCTAAAGAGCGTTAATTATGCCTTCGATATAACTCGTAGTGATTTTAACTTTTTTCTTATTAAGTCCAAATCCACTCTCAGCATTACAATTAATCCCAGGGTACTTATTTCTAAATTTGTTGAACATATTCTCACATTTAATAGCGTCGGCATTTGTACGAATAAACTTACAATCACCAACAGCACTATTGTAATCTGAAATAACATTACTTCCACAACTACCACTCTTATAATTATTGTTCGTAGGCATCAAAGTAGATTGAACCACGTAATCATCGCCGCTAGACTCACCTTCACACCCAAATAGTGAAAGAAAAATAAATATCATAACAATTAAATTCTTCATGCCCAAACCCCTTATCTATTGAATTGATGAAGCCAAATATTTTGACTTCACTTATCTATGACAACGAGTTATCAGAGTAAAGATTTACTCAAAAGGAGAAGACATTAGTGTTTCATAATATGAAACACCTACAACTTAGCAGATCTCTCCTTTTACGATACCAATATAAAATTTTCAAAAAAAACTGCTGATCTTCATAATTATTCTATATTTCTAAAAAAATTAATTAAGGTGCCCTGACATGTTTAAAGTATTTATCTGCCTCTTACTGAGTTCTACTCCAATATATGCCAATCAAGACTCTTTCTCTGGCCTCCTTGATGAAACTATCAATATTCTCGAACTTGAGATCTTCACAGGAGACAGCACTGCTCCCCTAATAGGCCTGAGAGGAATATCTAGTCAAAGAGTAGTTGACGCCTCTAAGCGCTTTGGCGTCATTAAGAAAAGGCTTGAATCTCTTCAAGATCAAGACAGAAGTAATCCTCTTTTGGGTCAGTTCTCTCACTTTCTAGAAGAATGGAATATTTTCTACAATGAGTGTCAAGCAGGGGATTGGACCTATGTAGAGGATTGGAGTTTTCTCTACTACCTTGAACATGTCTCCTTTCCCGCAGCTCAGAACCCCGCAGAAGTTAAGAGTTATAAATTCTTTAGTAAGGCCCTTGATAATCTAACGTTACTCTCCCGTGAATATATCAACAAAACTGAGAATGCCTTAATTTCTAACCTAATTCCCTCAAAGAAATCTATTCAAGACTCTATGGATATCCTCTACTCCAATTATATAGCTAACTTTGAATGGACCCTAGATTCTGCAGTTAAAAATTATGAGTGCCCAAGTTGTAGTGGTGCTTTTCCAAAGGAAGAGTTGATAAAGCAATATGAATCCACTCTAAAGCCTAATATTTTAAAACTCATTGAAAATCTAGCGGCCCTTAAAATGAGGGCCATAGAAACTGAATATATTACCCCTGTGCCCCTCGCTCCTAAGTGTATGACTTCAGTCATGTCAAACATTGCTGGATTAAAGCTAAACCCTAAAGAAATTTTAAACCTAGGTCTCTCAGAATTAAAGGGAGCTAATGAGGAAATGAAAAATATTCTACGCGACTATTTGAAGAAACCTAATCTCAACTTACAGGAGATGAATGATTTTCTTAGATCTATTAAAGAAGAGGACTCTTCTTCCTATAGTAAAGAAGAATATCTTCAACATATTGAGGAGCTCATTACTCGCACTGAGAAATTTTCGGCCCTTGTCACTTCTAAAGTAACCTCTAGACCAAAAGTTCGAGATCTTGACTACGAAACGAGCAGCTTTGTTGAAACTTATAGTAATTGCACTATCAATATAAATAGTCGCGCTCCATCACTCAATTACACCTTAGCAAGCCTTATTATTCATGAGGGGATTCCGGGTCATCACATGGATTTATGTAAAGATGGTGAGGATCAAAACTTTCAACCCAGAAGTGATAAACTAGCTCCGCACCAACATCCCACAGATCGCTTAGAAGGATGGGCCTTCTATATGGAGTCCCTTGCTGATGAGCTTGGCTTCTACGAATCCCCATTAGAGAAAATCGGCTATCTTGAGGCCATAAGAATTAGAGCACTTCGCCTCATCCTCACCTACCGCTACTTCTTTGATGGCTGGACAATGAAGCAGGCCCTTAAGTATCACAGAAGCAATTCTATTCTTCCTGAGACTTCCCACGTCTCTGAAGTAAGTCGGGCCACTCAGCACGGCGGTCAGGTGCTCAATTATATGCTTGGAAAAGAGGCCATCTTAGTCATGCGAAAGAAAGCAAAGACATCCCTTGGTGAAAAATTCGACTTAATAGAATTCCATGACTTTATTCTCTCACATCAAAATTTTTCTTTGGAAGTAATTAAGAATTTACTAAATTACTGGATTGAATCAAAGAACTCTCTATAATGCTCATAACGACTTTGAAACTTTCAATTCTTTCTCTAAATGAGATACGTCCACACATTTGAAGTGTGGTCAGTCGTAAAAGAGTTGCACTGGCAGATGTAATCTAGCTATGTACTCTTTACTCGTCCCAAAAGTGGCCACTCTTCATGCACCTTTAATCAGCAAAGAGTTTACTAGTTATGTTAATCATCATTCATTTCAAATTTAGTTACAATACAATTAGCACCAAGTATAACCTTAGATTCACTTACCTTGAAACTGCTAACACTATACTCTGTGTCAGCAAGTGACTCGCATAACGCTCTTTGAGCTAGGTGAATTTTGAGTCGTTGCTCTTCGCTTGGATTATAGAAATCATTATGTAATGAATAATGTATTGCTATTCTTTTTGCCTTTTGACCTATTCTAGGGCCACTTTTAAATATGTAGTCTGTTTCAAGTCGAGCGACCTCCTGCTTATTCCAATAAGTTGTGCCTCTCTTCAAAACTCTTTCAAGAAGCTCATTATCATTAGGGAATGGTTTTTGTGCA
>CALHBL010000120.1 GCA_937930825.1 uncultured Bacteriovoracaceae bacterium | reverse complement strand
TTAGTTAGCAGTGATAAACTAAAGGCCTACTTGCTGAAGAAGTATCCCCATGGCCATCAAATCAATACAGATAA
The DNA here is from genome assembly GCA_937930825.1 of uncultured Bacteriovoracaceae bacterium. Taxonomy (GTDB): domain Bacteria; phylum Bdellovibrionota; class Bacteriovoracia; order Bacteriovoracales; family Bacteriovoracaceae. The sequence continues at coordinate 3,743 of CALHBL010000120.1, read as the reverse complement.
GCAGCTCTACCAATATGCAAACGCCATAAAGCAGAGCTATATGAAGAAATCACCTCAAATAGATAAGGTAATATATGCTAAACAGAGAAACCTTATTCTCAATGCACTAGGCACCCACACATTTGTAAGCCGCAATCATGGTGGAAAGCTTAAGAGTAAGCATGAGATTAGAATTGCCATGAGCTTAAAAGAAGCACCAGAAGAAATGCTCGAAATGCTGGTCGTTCATGAACTTGCTCACTTTAAAGAAAAGGATCACAATAAAGCATTCTACAAACTCTGTGAGTATATGCAGCCCAATTATTGTGAGGTTGAATTTGATCTGCGCTTATTTCTCATTCTGCTAGATCAAGGAAGTACTCTCTACTAAATTCTGACTACACTTGAAAGGCCATATTGTTAATATAGAGAGATAAGAAATAAACACCCTATAAATAAATTCACCTTGCAACTAAAGGGTCTCTATTTACTAGAACCCGCATCAAGCTGAGCTATCTTGATTTAAAAATAAACACTTGAGTACGACTTGATATTTTAACAAATAAAAAAAGTAAGGTATCATTAGAAACAACTAATATAAGGAGTTCAAATGAAATTAGCAGCAGTACTATTCCTAAGTCTCTTCCTAGTATCTTGTGCAAGTAGTAAGTACAGAGAGTCGTCAGGTGAATATATGGACAACGCGGCCATATCAGTAAAAATAAAAACAAAACTTCTAGCGAATAAAGAAACCAAAGCAACAGCTATAGAAGTAGAGTCTTACAAGGGAACAGTTATCCTTTCAGGCTTTGTTGAATCAACTTCAGAAAGGGAGAAAGTTCTGGAGATTGCCAGAGCTATAGACGGCGTTAAAGATGTAAAAGAGCTACTCATCGTAAAATCGAGCATTGTTCAATAATAAAATCTTTAAATACAGGGTGCCTTACGGCGCCTGTTTAAACCTTATTTTTTTACACAATGAAGTAGCGGATGTAGATATTGAAATAAGTAGAATAAGAGCAAATGGTATTAGCTTTCTTTCAGATTAATACTTTGATTATAAGGTTGTAGCTCAGTGTCTTATTCCATCGAAAATTTTTCCGGTCCAGTTTCACACCACTAAGAAGTGATGAATAGGTCATTCTTATAGTACTTAATATTTGTTGAAAGAATAATTAAAGATAGAGACTTAAAAACCAAGTATTTAGTTATGTTATTATCTTATATGGTACCTCTTTCCGCTCCCCTACTATTCCTAAAGCTATAGTCAGCTTAAGTCGATTACTAAATGAATGAATCTTTTAATTATGATCTTACTCTCGATATCCCCTACCTTTGCAGCTGATTGTAAAGAATCAATGAGATCTATTATTGGAGAACCCTCTCGTTATATTTGGAAGAAAGACATTCATAAGAATAAAGTGGCAATATCTAATAATCTTGACCAGTTGATTTTTATATCTGATAAAGCACGTCAAACTCAGATTAAAAAAATTAATAAGAAAGAAAGCCTAACTTTTATTCTTAAACAAGATCTATCTAAAGGTTGTGAAATTCGATATAAGAAAAATATAAGTAAGTTTAATCAAATTGGAAGTCTAGCAAGAAAATTAGTAGAAAACCATAGTAGAGTTCTATTCGTCTCAGTTTCTCTAAAAATGCCTTATTCTCTTACACATTTAGAAAATATCATTAAATACAAGAAAACCTTAAATTATAATTACACTTCTTTTTGTGACACAAATGAAACAAAAACATATGTAGAAAAAACGATGGGAACAACCTGTTCTCTTCAAGCTCCAGATGTCTTAAGGGCAGCTGGTTTATTCAATCATTTCCCAAGTACTTTATTAGTGAAGAATGGAAAATTAATGAAGACGATAGTTCCCGGTTTAGTCAATTCGCCTAAAAGACTTTCAAAGCTGTTTAAATTATGAATACAATTGCGATCCTTACTATGTCCATCCTCTTTCAGCAATCAGCATACTCGAAGCTGAACTGTAGTTGGTTTGATGGCCCTGAAGTTACTAAAATATGCCCTAAGAAAAAGCCTCGTTACTTTTTCGATTTAGCAAAAATAGATGGTACTGAATATATTTTGTATATTTCCCCTGAGGGCAATATTGCCTTAAATACGGAAACTGGTTTAGAATCCAGTCTTCCCGGAAAATTTGACCCTGTTGCGGTTGGTGACCTTCTAACAGTTCCTAGAAATATTAAAGTAGGTGTCGAGTGGGATTATCAGCTTCATTTCTATTCATTGAAAGACCAAATTGCAGGCGATGATGAAAAACCCCTTTTTGTAGATACGGAACTAACTGGAGTCTATCAATCTATTTCTAATATTGAGAGTAATCAAGAAGAAGTGAGGGCCCTTGTAGAATCAGAGGATGGAGTAAAAATAAGAGATTACAAGTATAACAAATCAACCTCTGTAATAGGACCTAAGACGAAAGTAAAGATTATTTGCAAAGGTAGAGAGTTAAAAACACCAAAACTATCAAGTGATGGTTTGCATATCACCGGTTATGACATTCAGTCTTCTTCTAGTAAGGTAATTTACATTGGCAGAGATGGTCATTCGTGTGATGAGATTTATGACTTCGGCACTCTTGTTGGTAAAGCGGACTATAATCATAAGGATAGGAAAGCTCACTTTCATGTTTCTGCCCAGGACTTAAACTATGGTGGTGCGGGTGCGTATAGTGAACCTGCTCGTTTGACCTCTTTCAATTCATTTACTGTAAATACTGATACCGGAGAGATGACACAGATCTCTAAGAATAGCTATTCTGCCTCATACTACCCCTTGGCCTCAAAAGACTCGAATAAAATCTAATTTCATCACATTACAGCTGATGGCGTGGATTGCTTTTCATCTGTCCCCAGTAATGTGTATGAGAGTTTTTATAAGCAAGGCTGCCCCCGACCGAGCACCACTGTCCTTGATATGATTTCTGTTTTTTTAAATGAGCTCGATAACAAATGTAAAGAGAAGTCGAAGAGTAAATTGAAGTTAACAGAAATGAAAAAATTGAATTGCTCTTTAAGGTCTAGTTTAACTGAGGACTGGATGCTAGTAGCATGCGGGTTAAGTGATGACCGTTTAGATAGAGAATTTTTTAGTGAAGAAGAGAATTTGGCAAAATCAGCAAAGACGGTCATTGATAGAAAGTGTATTGGCTGCCATAGTAGTGATTACTTTGATCCCTATAGCGACAGTCATTCTAAAAAAGAAGGGGGTTTAAATAAGCATTTTTCAGATATGTATGAAAAGGTTGAATATGAAGATATGCCACCTCGTGGCTCCCCTCACTTAACAAGAGAAGAACAGAGAATTCTCTTAAGGTACCTCAGTCGCTTTACTTATTAAACCCAAAATTAACTAGTCCGATCTAGCTTGGATGACCTGGTTAACTCAGAGTTTAAAACTTCTAATTCTTCAACCGCTGATTGGTACTGCTCAGATAATGAGTTAATCAACTCTTTTTGAGCAACTATCTGATTATTAGAATGCTCTAGGCGCTCAAGCAAGTCTTTGACCTGAGAATTCTCTCTATTCATGAGATTATCACTCTCTGGCAGAAAATAGATTGAAAAGAGAAGATCCTTCTTAGTTTCAATAGCAAAGGCAACTAACTCATACTTATTACCTTCTTCATCCTTTGAAATACACCTTGCTTCGTCCTTCGTATTTTTAACTGTCTCGATGAGTAATTCGACATCTCGTGCTAGCTCTCTTTGTAATAAAGTCGAATAATCGA
>CALHBL010000119.1 GCA_937930825.1 uncultured Bacteriovoracaceae bacterium | reverse complement strand
GACCTCGCTTTTTGTAAGAAACTGGCCCTTGAGTTTTCAGGGGATCTTACTGTTTTTGAAGGTGAAGATTATCAAAGTATTCAAGATCAATTCATCGGTGCTTACTTCTCTATTACAATGAGATTTCATGCTGGTCTTTTGAGCTTCCTTCACGGAGTCCCTAGTTTGTGTATCGATCAGCAATTTAAGTCTGAACGCTTGCTCATAGATATGGGGTTGGAGGATCTTTTGCTTAGTCTTCCTGATGGCCTTCATAAAGAAGGGGATCAGGATTTAGAGTTGTCACAAATTAAGGCCTCAATTGAAAAAATTGTGGTTACCAGAGAAGAAACACTCAAAAGAGTTGAAGCCTACTTTGTTTCTCATAAAGAGCATGCGGCCCAAATATTGAATGAGTTTTTAAAGACTCATGGAATTTCTAAGGATTAAAGATGAAGGTTCTTTTTATAACTCACCCTTTGGCCTTTCAAGCTCCTGGTGGGGGTGAGCAAATTATCCTTCAGTCTAAAACTTCTCTTGAAGAAATTGGTGCTCAAGTTGATCTCTTTGATCCTTGGACGCATAAAGTTGAGGACTATGACATTATTCATTTCTTCTCTTGCTTAACCTGGTGGGACTGGAAAACAGTGAAGAGTTATAAGAAGCCTTTGGTTTTAACTCCTACTTCATGGCCCGCAAAGGGCGGATTGCATAAGAGTATTGAACTATTTAAAGATATTTTAAAATCTAGAATGGGGCAAAGAGAGGCTTACTCTTTGAGAAGCTACTTCAGCTATCCCGATCTCTTCTTTCCTACAACGTCTAAAGAGAAGGCCTTGCTGGGGAGCTACTACGATATTCCCACAGAAAAAATGGTCGTGATAGGCAATGGAGTCGTGGCGCCAAAGATAATCGAGGATAATGAAAACTCTTTTATAAAAGAGACTAGTCAACGGGGTTATATTCTTTTTTCTGGCTCTATAAGACCTAATAAGAATGTCGATATTCTTATCAAGGCCTGCCAGAAATTAAATTTAAAGCTAGTGGTTATGGGGGAGAGCTCTTTTAATACTAAAGATTATGAGGCCCATTGTAAGAAGTTGGCAGGGCCTGAAACATTCTTTACAGGTTTCGTAGAAAAGAGTTCTAAAAGATATGATGAAGTCTATAGTGCCTGCGAAATGGTCGTCATCCCCTCCGACTTTGAAACATTCTGTTTGTCGGCAGCTGAAGGCGCTTCAATTGGAAAGCCTGTCTTAGTTCCCCGCTCTGGTGGAACAGAGTGTGTCTTTGGAGATCGTGTAACTTATATTGAAGATGGAAAGTCTTTAAAGAATGTCGTAGAGTCGCTAACAATTGCTCATAAGCAACTTTTAGATTCGAGCTCTCAATTGTCCATTCATATTCACGATAATTTCTCTCTACCGAGTATTGCCTCAAAAATGTTCAAGAGTTATAGTACATTACTCTAAAAACAGTAGTTTACACTTCTTTGTTACTCAACTATTTCCTAATCTTTAATCTTAAGGAACCGATAAAAGTTATGGAGGTTGTGGAAGATATGCTCGATTATTTACAGGCCAAATTAACATTCTTTAGCTTTATTTTAGAAAGAGATATTTTCTGGATCTATCCTCTAACTTTTATGAGTGCCACTGCTGGCTTCTTTCTTCTTTGTTACCTCCAAAGAGCAAAGGCGGGACTTATAAAAAGCCTTCTTCATATTCCCGCTCGCAAGTCTGCAACTAATGCGGTTCAACTGGGGGGCCTTCCTCTTAGTCTATCAATTATAACGGGTGTCTTATTTCTCTTTAATGGGGATGCATTCTCTTCATTCTTTGGGCGCTTTGATTTCTACAGCATGAATTACTGGCTCATTTCCGCAGCTATCGTTGTTACCTATGGTTACTTAGATGATCGCTTTGAGCTAAGGCCAATTGTTAAGCTAAGCTTACAAATAACGAGTATTTGTCTCTTTGCTATTTTAGAATCTAACGTGCTCTTTCCTAAATGGTCAGCACTTGCCTTTGTGGTGATTAGCTTTTGGGGCCTAGGCGTTCTTAATGGTAGCAACTTACTCGATGGATTGGACACCTTAACGATTAAGTTAGGAAGCGTAACTTTTATATCATTTCTCGTCATAGCATGGAATTTTTCAATAGGCTCAGTTGCTCTGTCCTCTCTCATTGTTCTTTGCGCGCTTGGAGCTTTCTACTTCTTTAACAAAGAGCCGGCCAAGATTCACCTCGGTGAAATCGGAGGCTCCTTTATAGGTTTTTCAAGCTTACTGGTTAGCTGCTTCGCTTATAGCTACCTGTCTAAATTAAGAATCGATGCCTTAAATGCACTATCAATGGCGCTCTTACCTCTTTGCCTACCGATGACAGAGCTTGCGGTAAGTTTCCTTAGACGACTCTATAATAGAAAGTCTCCTTTCAAAGGAGATAAGTATCACCTCCATCACTTACTCAGAAATTACTATGGCCATACACCATCCAATGCCAGCTCCATCTTTGCTGGAGGCTATGCGATTATAATGGTGTTGAGCTTTACTGTGGTTCACTTCTTAGGTCCTGTGGTCGGTATTGTCTTTTGTTTTGCTGCTATGACCGGCACCTATGTGGCCGTGGGCCGCAAGCATTGGGCAGGTGCTGATACGATCAATTTAAAGCCGGCCGCTCTCT
>CALHBL010000118.1 GCA_937930825.1 uncultured Bacteriovoracaceae bacterium | reverse complement strand
ATATAGAGGGCCTCACTTGTTTTGAATAATGATCCACTACCTTGCTTTACCTTCCCTCTTAATTGGCAAGGGTAGCTCTTAACTTTGACCACAAAGCTCTTTGCCTGAATAGAGCAAATACTTAAAAAGATTAAAAAGAATAATTTCATTGTATCTCCTGCGGATCTTTAAAAAAATGGTACATCGTCTTCTTCCCAAGTCCTCTCTTCTTAACAACCCCGCTCTCTAGCCAACTTTCGAGCCGACGGTTGGCAGTGCTCTTAGAAATACCCAGACAGAGCTCAACCTCAGACCTCTTTATCCATTTATTTAAATAGGAGGCACGCTCTGTAGTCATAACGAGAGACTCTTCGGTAGGTCTTAACATCATCAATGAATGCTCAGAGCAGCCAAAGGGAATAATTTCAATACCGGGATTAGAAATATAAATATTTGCATTCTTAGAGGTAAACCTTATCTTTCCAGAAAAATGACGATTGATAGTACTTAAGAGATTAGATAACTTCTGGCCGTGTTCAAAGTCATCATAGAATTTCACATCAAAGGAGAACTTATAGACCTCTTCTTTTCTAGCAAATTCTTTGCAACTAAAAATATAGAGAAAGCGAGAAATTGAAAAAGAATTAAGTTCACCTTCTTTAAGAAGAGATGAGATCACTTGGAACGACTTTATATTGACATGTATGGACTGTTCGGAATTATAGCGAGGGGTCATGACCTCAAAATCAAGACTTTTACAAAGCTTGCCCATGGCCTCATTCTCTTTCATGGCCTTTCTTGAAAATGGGTTACTCACTTTGGTTTCATATTGCTTGATCGCCTCTTCAGTATCAGCATGAAACGTAATTTGGCCATCTCTTTGAGCGCTTAGCTTGTCGATAAAGAGACTCTCTAAGCTCAAATGAGGACAGGTATAACTCTTAGAGTAGCGTAAGTTGATTCCTTCACATTCACCACTGCCAATCAAAGATCCTCGAAAGAAAGACCTCCACTTGCAGGTATTTTCTAGCATTTGTGAATGATACTCAGTAACTTCTTGATCAAATCTTGTTCTTAAGAGGAACTGCAGTAACTCATCTACTCGATTGAGCCTATCAACAGTCGGCTCAATCATCCACTTCCACATCCATAAGTATAGTCTTTCAATATGGGCCTCAAGACGAATATTCGCATTAAGATCTTCACTAATAAGGAGTTCTTTGAACGTAGCTACCCTATAAGAATTCAACCAATACTTACCCTTTTCAACTAATTCACGCTCCATGCTTATCTGAGATTGATGTTCAATATTCGTCCAAGGAAGATCACAAATGAAGAAATAAAGATAGCGTGCCTGTCCTCTTAGATCCTCAGACCTTTCATCTAATTCAACTATGGACTGGATCTCTGAATTACGAAAGAAACTCTCTCGTATTTTTAAAGCATAGAACTGCTCGCGAATACTGAGTTCATCTTCACCGGAGCTTAATTCTCTATCGATAATTTTCTCACACTCTAACAAGTAACTCTTGTAATCATGTCCCAATGCTTCCAAGCAAAGGATTAAGTTCAACCTAGCAGCAAGGATGAAACTGTCCCTATTTGAACTATGAGAGGGATTAAAGGGAACTTTAACAAAGTGGTCAAAGGCCTTCTGGTAATTACCGTGCGCCCCAAGGGTTACCCCCAGCTCAAAGCTTAAGCGAGAATTTTCTCTGATATGATTTTCAACAAGGTAGGCCTGAGTTGATTCGCCAAGTTTAATGGCCTCATCAAATTTCAAATGAGACCTTAGAAATGAAATATCGAGAAGAATAAATTCTTGAGCCGATTCTCTATCCAAGAAAGAACGCAAACTCTTCCACTTATCATCAATACTTCCATAGAGGGGATAAGAAAATTCAACCACAAGATCCATAAAGCTCTTTCGAGACTCTATAAGGTTTCCGAGGTCTCTTTGCCTAAAAATAGCGGTGATGATCAGGGAAAAGTTTCTTAATGGAAGTGAACCTTCTTTCTTCATCATTTACTTTTGAGCTCTTTAATTAACCCAATGACCAATTCGGCCCTAGGCTTTAAGTAAGGATTTAAAAGAAGAACGTCCAATGCGAAGGATTCTATTTCTTCTAAGAAGACCTCGTCCCCATTTTGGTTAACTGCATTTAAATTCATGATGATATCATTGGCCCTCATTCTCTCCTCAGGATTATAGAGTGAATCTGCAGAGGCGACTGCTTTGGTCACAATTTCAATTATTTCTGAAGGTGAATAAGACGCAGTTTCTTCTTCAAAGGGAAGCTGTAATTTTTCTACTATACCAAGTAATTGCTCCATCGAGTTCTCAGCTTGATAGTTAGAAATACTCGCTCTTAGGAAATTAAAGTAAAGCGGCTTAAAAAGGGCTTGATTCTTTGGCCTTAGTAAGTCATCGAGAAAGGTCAAATCAAAATCATATAACGCTGACAGAAAGAGTCCCTGCGCTTTTAATTTAAAATCTCTTTGCCAGAGGATTTTACTTGCTCCCATACTATCAAGACTATAAAAGTAGGTATTATTTCCCCAGCAAGTCACTCCACCACGGGCCTTGGCGCAAGAATGACCATTAGATGCACTTACCTCTACTGGATTCACAAGCTTTGGAACTTTTAATCTTCCCCTCTTGCCCCAGCACACTATCTTGTCTGCGCCTGTGGCACAACTATGTCTAGCGCCAGAACTGATTTGAATGGTCTCCTTTAAATTTGAAAAAATAGAATGAGCTGCAGATGAGGCCATTGAACCACCCCAACATTTCACACCATCACGGTGAAGAGCACAGGAGTGATCACCTCCAGCACTTACATGGATAGGGTTTATCAATCCCGGTACCTCTAACTGCCCTTGCTCGTTACTTCCCCAGCACTTCACTCCGTTTTGATCAATAGCGCAAGTATGGTGCTTTCCTGAGCTTACCTGAGTAGGATTCACAAGCTGAGGAACTTCCTTTTGACCAAAGTCATCGGCACGGCTAACTAAACCCCAGCATTTGATGCCTTCGCTACCAAGACCGCAGGCGTGCTTGTATCCACTACTTATTTGAATTGCCTTTTTAAACTTAGGCATGAAGTAGCGAGAAAGACCATGCCTATCCCAGCACTGCACGCCCTCTAAATCAAGGGCGCAAGTAAAGGCCCCCCCAGCACTTACTTGGTAGGCCCCCTTCATGATGGGAGGGTTTGCTTGTTCAAAGAAATTATCCCCCCA
>CALHBL010000117.1 GCA_937930825.1 uncultured Bacteriovoracaceae bacterium | reverse complement strand
CCTACAAGTAAAACATCCATTGGTGATTTTGTCCAAATAGGAGGAGGTATCTCCTGTGATGAGCTTCACAAGAATAGACAAATTACCTACAGATACCCAGAACAAAGGAATCTTGAAAAAGTATTAGCGAGTTCTACACCTTTTTCACCTGCTTTTGAGGCCTCTTTCGGTATTTTTGCTCGTTCCCATAAAATGGTAAATGACATTCAAAAACTAATGATAGAGATCGCAACGATTAAGCGCGACCATAATGAAATCTATAGTGAGTACGAACGCACAAAATTCACTTATGAAGAATTAAAAACGAAAGTTGAAAAAGCTGAAAGAAGTTATGAAAAACTAAAGAGAGATTCTAGAGATGAGATCGAGGATATTGATGATCCTCTAGAAAAGAGAGATGCAGTCAAAGTTTACCGCCAGGCCAAGAAAGAATTCAGAAAAGAAATGAAAAAAATTAGTGATGCGGAAATGGTCGCATTTTCTGATTTTGCTGAGGCAAAAGGTCATTGGGCCCCTTACCACGATGAACTCGAGTGGCTTGAAAAGGTTGAATCATCACTAAGAAGAAGTGTTGAAAGACAGCAAGATTTAGCAGAAGAGTCACTGTCAAGATCAAGGCGTTTAATTGAGTACTTGGAAGAAAAACCCATCGGGATAGCTCAAGCTTCTTTTTCTTTCAACGCCGAAAGTGAAGTTGAAAATTTAAGAAAAGCTATGAAGGAGCTTGATCTTCCAGCTTATAATATACTACCTCTTCCTGTTTTTGATGTACGCCTCAACCCAGGTGTAAATATTGCTATGGACTTAAGATCTGGAGAGCTGAGCTATGAAAATGAGTATTATAATTTTAAGTCAGATGGAGATATCAAGTACCCCGGCTCAGGAACAAAAGCGATTGAATACCCTAATTCAACTCTTGAAGTTGATGGAGAAAAAGGAAACCTCCAAGTTGATTACGCTAACCTGGGTGGAGAGTTTGGAGGAGCAAGAGCTTTCAAGTTTCCTGTAACTCTAGGGGCCTTTTGTGGATACCCTGAAATTGAAAAAGTATCATACACCTACAAGGACGAAGAGGGAGCTACGGTTGAGCAAGATTCCCTGAAGTATGTTTACAGTAATCCAGGAGCAAACCAAGGAGTTTTTACTCAGCATGTAGGTCTTCGTTATAAGTATTTTGAAGCAGCAGCTGCTATTAAAGGAGAATGTACTATGGATATAGAACAATCTTCAAAATACATAAGAAATGCTGGTCGTAAGTCGAGCTGGAGATGGTTTAAGAAAGTAACTCATTCTTGGGATAATACTACTCATGATGTTGCTAATAATATGGGTATAGATTGCACGGTTACAGAAGCACCTAGTGGAGTAAGTTTTGAAGATTTAGATCAAGCGAATAAAGAATTAGAGAATATGTTATTTCAAGATATGTATTCCATGTTCGTTATGACCTATGCAAAGGACTACACCGTTACGCCTACTCTACCTGCTATTAGTGATGAAAAACCACAAGTATTAACTAATCTTGGAAATGGGATTATGAATATCTGTGGAAATGCTAAAGGGTGTAAAATTGCCAACGTTGTTTTAAAGACACTTGATGAGCTTATAGGGGTAAGACATTCGGGAACCACGAGTTCTACTATTACTTCAAAAGGCTTTTTAAAAAGAAAGATGAATCTTAAATCCTATATCGTAAATGAAGGAGCAACAAACTTTAAAATGAAAGTCTGTGTAGACAAAAGTAAATGTAAATAAGACTAGTGGGTAGAGCTGGTAAGCTCTACCCCTTTAATTGGAGGAATGTATGAGAGTTAAATATTTCATGGTGTTTTTTTTAATAGGACTTTTTATCGCAGGTTACATGATGAAAAGGCAAAATACCTCAATAGTTATAAGTAGCGACGTTGAATTATCAGAAGAAGTGACTGCAAAAAAAGTAGTCAAAAAGGCGCACTCTGAAGATAAGGCCCTTACTCATTTATCAGAAGGTATAGAAGTTAATAGTGATGCTGTTGAGAAAATTATTAGTGAGATGAAGAATGCCCATTTAAAAGCAGATAAAGAAGAGATCGCAAAAAAAGAAAAAGAATATCAAAGAGTTACAGCAGAGTTGAAAAAAGATGTTTTAGAATTTCAAAATCTTGCTTGGCAAGAGATTAATAGCATTGATCCCTATCGAGACGATGAAGATGTGAAGAAATGGTCTGAAAGAAATAATGGAGGCAAGAAGTGAAGCATATCATATTAACGATCACATTGCTGCTAGCTTTTGAAGTCCTCTCCTATGATATTCAACATAAGAGCGGTAGAGTTTTTATTACACCTAGCAAAGTTCAAAAACTTGAGCTACTCGTGCAGGACGATTTCAGTAGCAGTAGTGACTTGGTCTCACTATGCAAAAAAGTAAAGCAGAGAATGAAGTCTACAGTAAGAGGATATAAGAAGTATCAGTGTGAGAATGAAGGTTCAGACTCTTTTGCGTGTTCTAGGCTAAAAAAGTTCTACCAGAAGATTGCTCTTGAAGATGAACTTTGGGGCTTTGTTCAACCAGTAAAAAGTACCTTTTGGATTCATGACTATGAATTAGAGAGTTTAAATAAGGAAGAGATTAGTAGGGATTTAGGCTTAGAGTTAGATAGAATTGTTCTTGGTAAGTCAAAAGCAATCAGTAATATTGAGGATATAATCCCCATTGCAAAATCTGTTGGTGGTCATTTCTCATATGCAATGTCTGTGATGAAAGACTTGCCAAAACCTCACTATCGCTCTGAACAGCTAATCTTTAATGACCGCTTAAGTGCTTGCGCCTTCATTAGTGGAGAGCTTTCTTTAAATTCAAAGATTACGTTAACTTCCAGAGGGGAGGATTCTATTCCTACTTCAGGTCTTTATTTAATGAAAGAGATGCAAGAAGAAGCGAGTCATGCCTATTCTAAAATATCTGAACTCAGCGAAAATGGTCACAGTCCACATGATAGGGCCTATGGTCTGATGAAGCTGGGCCTTGTTCTCAATAGAAAATCTTATGCTTATGATGGCCACCCTATTCTTAAAAAGTTTCCTAAGCTAAGTGGGTTATCTAGTATGAAGAATTGGTGGAATTTATTTTTTAAAACCTCAAAAATTTCAGGAAAAATAGACTTTAAGGAACTTAATGATAGAGATGTCTCGGCATTTTATCCGGTGGATAAGCATACCTTGTTTTCAACAACTCACTTCTCTATTGAAAGTGAAAATAAGTTATGAAAATCGCCTGTTTTTTAGTCATTTCTTCAGCTCTTATTCTGTCTTGTGGAAAAAATGAGCAGGGAGCTACCGGCAAAAGTCGTTCAAGGGCCCAAGTTACAATCAAAGCTCCTAAGTGTATCGAAAATCAAGATATGGAGGCGAGGATGCTTGGTTTAGAAGATAGAGAATCTTTCTTTGAGCTGATAAGGGAAATACAAAA
>CALHBL010000116.1 GCA_937930825.1 uncultured Bacteriovoracaceae bacterium | reverse complement strand
CAATCTTTAAACTTTTGAAAAAGATTCCGAGTAAGAGAACGATAACAACGATCATAAAGACAAGAGACTCAAGCTGGCTCTTAACAATTGTTCCTGCTGCGTGTAGGTTTAAGATATTTCTACTGGTGAGAAAGGAATCATAATCTGAATGCTCGAAAGTTTGATCTTTGATTCGAGTAATCTCATCTACTAATAACTGGGTTTTTTGAGAAGAGCTAACATCATGACGAATCTTTAAATTTGTCGTAACTCCATCAGAAGAGAGAAAGGGGTCAAGGTCATCTCTATTGAGGCTGAGCATATATTGAGCGATGAGGTTTTGACTTGCTGGTATTTTAAATTGTTCAGGCGAGCTATCTGTAATTTCCTTATTCATTAAGGCCATCATGGAAGCATAGCTTTCAAGGTGAACAATTCCTTCTACCTTCTCTAATTTCTTATGAAATTGCCAAAGCTTTTCTAAATGCTTTGGCATCTTAAAGTTACTCTTATCATTTCTTATAACAACATGAATTGTCTTTGTTCCACCCATCTTCTTGGTGAAATCGAGAATATCTTTCTTTACTTGAACTCGGTTCGAGATCATAGCATAAGCATCGTTGTCGACTTTTAAGTTTAAACCTAAGAGTGAGAAGAGAACCATGCCAATAGTTACAATAACGAGAAAGGTTCTCGAAAAGAAGAGATTATAATAAGCACTTAAAAACCTGTGATAGAAGAAAGAAATCAACTGGGAGTTTTCACGAATTACCTCTTTACCACGATTACTCTCTTGTCTAGTTTCTGGCACTTGTCTGTCAAAGAAACGAAGATGGAGTGGGAAATAAAGAATTGTAGCGAGAAATGCAAAGGAGAGGCCTAGGGAGCAAGTAATCGCAAACTCTTTTAAGAGCTGAATTTCGCTTATATAAATACTGAGAAAACCAAGAGAGGTCGTTGTAAATGTTAAAATTAAGGCCCGTCCTACATCATGGGATATGAAATGAATGGCATCAAGGCCTAGCTTATTGTGAAGCTTTGCACTCTTAAGAGATGAGAAAATGTGAATAATTTCAGTTGCACAGAGAGTCAGGACAATTCCTGGTGCAATATTATTAAGTACCTGAATAGGGGTTTCAAAGAGAGGAAGGAGACCAAATGTCCAAAAAGTAGAGAGGCAAGTGACAGTGAATGTCGTCCAAAAAGCTGAAAATGATTTTATGAAAAAGCAGAAGGATATAAGAAGAATGATAAGTATGGCCGGTAAAAAAACCACTTGTGATCGCTTCATATCATGAGCAGCAAAGAGCTCAACGGCAGGCTCGCCTGTGATATAAGCCTTTTTAAAGTGCTTTCTCAGAGGCCGAATCTTATCCTTAAGCTCTTGCCCAATAACCGCCAGTTTCTTGTACTTATGAAGAATAGGTACCGCTATGACAACGATCCCCTTATCCACATGGATAAGCCTTCCATGAAGGAGTGGGTCTTCTTTAAGCTTTTTAAGGCGATAGGCCATTTTCTCGTCACTTATACTTAGATCTGAAAAGGCCGGCTCTGTATAGAGAGAGTCATCTTCAGATCTTATAAAACTTGTTGTGAAGATGGAGCTTATCTTTTGGGCTTTAGGGTACTTTTGTAAATCCCAAGCGAGGCGTCTTAGAATTTTAAGTTTCTCTCTTGTGAAGATATTAGGATCTTCAAAGTAGATAATGGCCGCCTTATCAGAGCCAAATTGCTCTACACTATCCTCATACTTGAGTAATTCCTTACTTCCCTTAACATGAATTCTTTCTAAACTTGGGTCGATAACAAGTTTTCTTATATTGAGAGCTGGAAGAATTGAAAGTAAAAGGAGTATAAACAGAGCAATAAGAGGTTTTCTATAAAGAAAAGAGAGGGTTAAATTTAGGTAATTTCCTATCAAACCCTCTTTGTCCATTAGAGTTGAGTTGTCTTTAGAGTGATGACTAACATCAAGTGAATCGATAAGCCAATTCGTTAAATCTTTATTGGGCAGCCTTGCTATTAAGTAATGAGTAAGGAGTTGAGTATCCTCTTCTTGAGACTCTATATGAGTATAGTAGAGGCCATCGATAACTTTCTCTATCTTCTTAGTAAAAGGAATAGAGTAATTTTGAAATTTGATATTGCCACTGAGAGGTAGGGAGGCACTACTCACAACGATGAGCTGACCGGCCTGAATTTCCACAAGGTCAACAGTTGTGACGGCCTTTTGCCCTTGCTGCGTATTTTTACTCAGAATTTCAATTTTTGGCCTATTTAAAGGTTCAAATACCACTGGTTTCATTCTTGCCTTATTGAAGAGCTCAGGATTACCACTATTTTCACTGTAAGCCTTTGGGAATACAAGTAAATAGTCCTCCAGTTCGAGTTTTCAAGTATTGAAAACCTACCAAAAGACTTGGATACCCGGATGGTATTGTGTTTCATGGTACACGCCGCTGGTGTACAGCTTTAGCTCCTCACACTTTTCTTGAGAAAAATAATCAATTGGCTCAATTCTTTGTGTTAGTTGACCGAAAAGGAAGGGAAGGGAGTTTCTATGAGTTCACAAATTGATAACCCGATAAGAGTATTTGCTCTTATTACTCAGGTAAATGGTCCTGATTTAAAACTTCCGGTTACTAGCTTAACTGTAGGCAAGCTCACTTTTTCTCTACTGAGTATAAAGTCACCAGAACAAGA
Organism: uncultured Bacteriovoracaceae bacterium; assembly: GCA_937930825.1. Classification (GTDB taxonomy): domain Bacteria; phylum Bdellovibrionota; class Bacteriovoracia; order Bacteriovoracales; family Bacteriovoracaceae. The sequence continues at coordinate 1,544 of CALHBL010000116.1, read as the reverse complement.
GCTTTCGTTAAGGGCAATAGAAGTACATGGTGAGTTGTTAGAGATAGGTTCACCTATTGAAAAATTAGATGACTCATGCGCCGTGGTTTCTTGGAGTACCTTCTCTTTTGATTTTCAGCTCTTTCATGCCTGGGTCGCCGGGCTTAATATTTTAGAAAAAGAAGCGATGGTTTTAAATCTGATGCGTTGGCATGAAGAACTACAAGACCTTCACCAAAGAAGTGCTTAGGTCTTACCTATACCTAACTGGAAAGGAATTCAAGCAGCACACCTAGCGGCGCGTACCTTGAATCTTAATACCATCCGGGTATTCAAGTCTTTAGTTGAGTTTTCAATGCTTGAAAACTCAAACTGGAGGACTCTGTAACTTAAAATTATTTACCTAAAAGGTTTAGGGATATTTGCTCTAGGTAATTCCTTACTCCTAAGCGGCCGTTGATTAAATTGATGAACATATTTCACACTCTATTCTTAAATAAAGACGGTGATGTATGTTGAACAAAACCAACGGGGCACAAATGAAAAAAACGATAGTTTCTATATTTTTGATTTCACTTCTCATTACTAGTTGCTCTAAAAAAGAGTATATCTATAATGAGAACGCTGCTCATGAGGCAGCTAGAGAAGCCCAAAGAGGTGTATTGACTGAAGCTCAAGTAAGGGAATTACCTCAGTGTCCGATCGAGTTTCTAGGACCAGTCTTAGAAATAGAAAATAGACTATCTTCTATGGAAGATGATTTAGCACAAAGTTACCCAATCCCTCAAATTGAACTAGATAATACTCATTTTGATTTAGATCGATTTTACACCACTTATAGAGGTATTCACTGTAAAGATGAGCGGCTAAATAATTTAGACGAGTATAAAGTGGACTCTTCTTATAATGAAGATATTCTTAAATTCTTAGAAGAAGTAAGAGTTAAAAATAATTTACGATAAATAACTTTCAATTCTAGTGCTCTATAGTTTCAAAAAGGGCTTTTAAGCATTTAGAAAAGTGTCCCATAGTATATTCAGCTCTCATCCCATTTAGAATATCCTCAGCATTTGAAAGGTCTAGGTTTGCTTTATAGAGCCTTGAGACAAAGTCATGAGCAACGATGAAGAGGCTGGCCAGTGGAGGTATCTGATTGTAACTTCTCGCAAAGGGAAAGCCACTACCGTCAGGCCTTTCATGATGGTTAGCTATAATCGTATCAACTTGAGGGTATTGGGAGAGTGCTTCAGAGACTAATTCGGCGGCCCTCTTAGGATGATCATAGTATCTTGAAAGGTCGTCTTTATTAAGCCCAAGGGAATCTAAATCATCTAGGTAGTTAATTGATGCCATCCTTTGATTAGAAAGAGTGATATCGTGAAAGAGAGAGGCCAGTGCTAATTTCTCTTTAGACCTTCTTGCACTCCAACCAAGGGCGTCGCACAGGGCACTGGTTATGTAGCAAAGAAGTGTTGCATGATCACTGCTATAGCCAGATCGCTTCCTTAAGATATTTATCATTTTAGTTAAGCTCTTCTTCGTGTTACAGAACTTCTCTAACTCTT
>CALHBL010000115.1 GCA_937930825.1 uncultured Bacteriovoracaceae bacterium | reverse complement strand
AGAGATAAGGAAAGAGAAGACAAGATCATTGCCATGGTAGAAGAAGTAAAAGCACAAGTACTTGCGAGTAAAGATACAATTGCTCTTAAGCCACTTGATCCAAGAGATAGAAGAACTGTTCATCAGCATCTTCATGATGATAAGTCTGTTCAGACAACGAGTATTGGGGACGGAAGACTTAAGAAAATAGAAATTTCACTAAAAAAATAAACTAACTAAAATAAGAATTTCACTAAAAAAAAGGAGACCTTACGGTCTCCTTCTTATCTAACAACTTCATATTTACTTTTTTTGAACATTGATAGCGCAAGGGCCTTGCCGTCCTTCGCCTATATCGAATTCAACCTTATCTCCGTCAGTAATAGGGCCACCTGCAATTCCTGTAATGTGCACGAAGAGATCCTTGCTACCATCATCTGGAGTAATAAAGCCAAAACCTTTAGTTTCATCGAAAAATTTTACTGTTCCTGTCTGCATAGAAATTCCTTGTCACCATGAGGAGTGTTCCTCACTGTGGTTAATCTGTTTATATAGCTTAAGCCGTTTTTATTAACGAGAAAAGAAAAAATTTATGATGAATAGTTATTTTTTTAATACTTGATATTTAAAATCATCAACAATAATTTCTTCTCCTTACTCAAAAGAATATAAATCTTTAATGCCTTCAAGAAGTTCTCTTTCCCAAGAACTCAAGACCGACTTATTCAAAAGGTTTTTAAAAGTTCGAGAAAGAAACCTCTCGCCTTTCACGCCGTGCTCTTCCCAGATAGTCTTTTCAAATACTATAGAGCACTCAGCCCCCCTATTAAGTTCTACATTCGCAACCTCATAAATATGCTTACCATCCTCAACTAATATTTCAGAGTTGTATTTAAAACCATTCGTTATAAGAAAGTGCCGTAATTCGAAAGTATAGTAATGAGGAGAAATGATAAACTGCAGAGTTTTAATACACTCAATATCATGTGTTCCTAGCCATCTCTTAAAACATGAAATCATCTTAAGACCACCGACACCGGCCATAACGACCACTGAGTTCTTTTCAAATACTATATTCTCGGCCTCACAAGCTTCAAAGAAGGCCTGCTCATTATTCTCATACTTAACACGAAGCTTATCAATGAGATGATCCCTCTTATCATTGAAAATAACTTTTCTAGCATCGCTCTTTAAAAGTGCTCCTCCTAAATATCCATGGTCACAAAAGAGGTCATATACCGTACCTCTATAAGGACTTATAAATTTAAAAATCTCTTTTAATCTTCCCTTAAGTCTCATAAGTCCCTATTCATTAAGCTATGGAGTTTTCTAATACTCAACTATCATGCCAAAGGGCAATTAGAAATAGTATTAAAGATCCCTACTTATGAGACTAACTTAAGCCTTAAAAACAGATCAGAATTCAATCGGACTTAAAGCACTTTCTTAAGTAGTAGATAAATCCTTTAGTATACTTCTCTTCACGAATATTATCAGCTGGCATTTCTGGCCAATTGAAATACTGATTAGAGTTAAAGGGAGAGCCGTTTATTGAGAAATGAATTATTTCTTCTTTTAATGTACTTTTTGAGTCATCTCCATTGAGATGTATCATAGCTTTCATTTTCATACTCCTTAAAAAAGGTTAATGATAACCAAGCAAGTTACATGCCAATCTTCTAAAGACTATAGTTCTTCTGTTTGAACTCCTTTCCAGTAGCAGTGCATTCTATGAGCTTGTTAATATTTTTAAAGGAAATAGGAATCTAAATTTTAGAATGATAACTGAGCTCATACTTTTACTTTCTTTGAAAAGAAGGAAAGTATGAAGATAGTACTTAAAGGAAAATCAGTCATTGGAACAAATATAGTCCTACAGGAGGAGTTTTCAAGTATTAAAAACTTACCAAAAGACATGAATACCCGGATGGCACTAAGGCCCAGACCATGCGCCGCCCCATCCAAGTCAACACAGCAGTCCAAACTTGTCAGGAATGTCACAACTACGCCAAAGCAAAGATAAAAGTATGACTTATTCGTCAATTTATCAGTTTTTACTTTAAAAAAAATTGGCATGAGGATTGCTTATACATACTTGTTTGGGTTACTTAATGAGAAGTATCCTCTGCGAATAAATAAAAGCGGGTCGATATCAAGTCGCCCCGCTTATAACTTCAAACTCATAGAAAGATATTAAAAAACGAGAGTTCCTAGCATTCATCATCCTTACTTTAAAAGTCTCCATTCATAATTAGCCTAAGCCCGCTGCACAATACCCCTGCTTGAGTTTTCAAGAATTGAAAACCCACCTAAAAGCTTCTGTTACGAGTGATACTAAGACTGAAGCTATGCTAGTCCTGCTTAAATTTCTTTTCAGAAATGATGTATGTAAGATTTTTTTTAATTTAAACGTAGTCCTTAATTCTAAAGATTAATTTTAAATTACTGTGTGTCGATCATTCTATAAGCAATTTTAATGCCACTTCTATAAACTGTAGTGATTTGCTTAGGCCTTAAGCTCACTTTTAAGAATCTAAATTGTCATAATTGACATTATAGGCTTTTTCTCGACAAGAAATGACAATCTTAAAATCACTATTCGCTACCACATAGTCCTTTTAAATTTTCAAGTAACCTAAAGACCGAAAGCTAGGCACACAAAGAGTCTCGGGATTACTCCTATTTCCAAACTTAATAACTCCAGTATAGTAAAGCCGTCTTGGCACTAGTTTTGCTTATGAACTAACAACACTGGTTTTTACATTCAATGCTAGTTGAATCAAATTTGAACAAGGGGTATGACATGAGCATTCGAGGTTATGACAGAAGCATGAAAATCACTGGTCAACTATTCTTTGATAATATTAACCAAACAGATAAAGAAAAAACATATTTTAAAGACCACTTTCTAAAGTGGGCCCAAGAGAAACTACCTCTTAAAGAATCACCCTATAGCTATACTTTGCACTTCTCAAGAGAGCCAGGAGATCTCTATGTCTCTTGCTATATGACTCTTGTTAATAATAGAGGAATAAAATGCCAAGAACTCATTGTAGACAAAGGGCCAAAGAGGGCATTCCTAGGCTGTATTAGTAACCTAGAGGCCAGGAAATATCAGAACTTCATAGTAAAGCCTGAAGTCCATACACAACCCACTATGGATTATGGATTATAGAATTAGCCTTCCTGGCACGCCGTTCATCCTTGAAGGTTAATTGTATCATAATCTATCTCCCAGGGCTAAAGCGTCTAGCTTAGGTCCAATGGGTCTACAGAAAATTCTGTAGACCCATTACTTATTTTTAAATAAAAAATTTTATTAAAATTATCAACTCGAATTTCTTTTATATAGTCCTCCTGTTTGAGTTTACAAGTATTGAAAAGTCACCAAAAGACTTGAATACCCGGATGGTAATAAGGTTCAAGCTACGCGCCTTTAGGCGTGCTGCTTGAGTTCCTTTCCAGTAGCGGTATATACTCTATGAGAACTTAAGCTTTTATCTCACTAAGTTTACCTTCGATAACTTTATCTTCGATCTTTGGCACCAGCGGTTCCACCGCATGTTCAAGTCTATGCCCTTTATTAAAGCAGCTACTTAAGACTTCAAAATTACCTCTATAAACTTCTTTGATTTGATCTTCTGAAATAACATTATCAAAATGTTTAAGAATCCCCGCTGATAATTCAGGTAAGAAGGGCTTAAAAGCAACGCCTAAAATAAGTCCATACAAAGACGACCAAGCAAGAACCCTACCCGCTTCATCTTTATCTGTTTTAATTAAGGCCCACGGTGCTTGATCAGAAAAGAAGTTATTAGCTTTTTGACCAAGGCTCATCAGTTTCTCTAACGCTTTTTTAAAATTATGCTTTTCAATAAAGCCCCTCACCTCACTTAGATCACTCGCTGCAATTGAAGCCTGTTCAGAAGTATAGAACTCTTCATAGTAAGAACTGGGCATACCGTCAGCCCAATGCTTCTGAGTAAATTTCAAACAGCGATTGAGAAAGTTTCCAATATTATTAGCAAGCTCATTATTCAATTTTGCTTGCAGCTGACTCCATGAAAAACTGGCATCTGTGGTCTCAGGCAATATAGATAAGAGGTAGTACCTAAGTGCCGTTTGCCCAAAATCTGAATGGGCCTTAAGAGCATCAACATAATGCCCCGTTGATTTAGAAAACTGCTTTCCTTCTAAGTTTAAAAATTGATTCGCAGGTATCGCAGCTACTGGCTTAGCAATACCAGAGGCCATACTCATGACAGGGAAAATGATGGCATGAAAAATAATATTATCTTTACCTATAAAGTTAGATATTTCGACATTGGGATTTTGCCACCAATCTTTTAAGTAGTCATCTCCCCGGCCCTCTTGCTTGAGAAACTCCTTAGTATTAGAAACATAACCAATGGGAGCATCGAACCAAACATAGAGCTTCTTACCTTTGGCTTCAGGAAGGGGAACATCAATTCCCCAATCTAAATCTCTAGTAATTGCTCTGTCATGAAGCCCCTCTTTGGTAAGACTATCGACAAATGGCCAGACCGTTTTTCGCCAACTTTCACTCTTGCCTTCAAACCATTGCCTATATTCTTTGTGGTACTTTGAAAGAAGGAGGTAGTATTGAGTCACAGTAACTTCTTCTATATTCTTCTTTGGGGAAAAGCAGATCTGGCATTGAGGCTCTTTAAGACGCGTTGGTTCAATAAACTCTCCACAATGAGGACATTCATCACCTCTTGCATGTTCAAAACCACAGACGTAACAAATCCCTTGCACAAAGCGATCAGGAAGGTGTGAGTTACAATCATTACAAAAGAGCTGTTGTCCATCTCTTGGCTCAATATAGCCTTTACTATGTAAATCCTTAAACCATTCTAAGACCACCTCTTCATGATAGGCCGCAGAGGTTTGACCAAAGAAGTCAAAGTCCACCCCGTAGCTTTTCAGAACTTCACTATGTTCCCTATGCCACTTATTTACGTATTCTTGGTAGTCCATCCCCTCTTTCTTAGCGTTAAGCATAATCGCAACACCATGCTCGTCACTCCCACAAATAAAGAGAGTCTCAGCGCCCATCAGCTTACTATGCCTATTATAAACATCGGCCGAGAGGTAGGCCCCAGCAAGATGCCCAAAGTGAATAGGGCCATTTGCATAAGGCAGGGCGGAGGTAATTATCTTTTTCTTACCAAGATAGTGGGCTTCAGTCATTGCGTTGCTCCATTGAGAATGATAGTTAGAGTTTTAACAAATATTGAGCAATTAAGCTATAACTCCAAAATGTAACTGCAATAAATGGCCTTTAAAATACCATTAAAATCCCTACACTCCTTCACTGCAAAACAGGCCGTCGAGAGTATCTATCGCATGACATCTCAAGCGATTGATGAAAAATCTAACCCTTCAAAAGAAAGTACTGAAGCTTTAAAAGTACTCCTTGAGTGTCTGGAGGAGCTACGTAAACATGAAAACTCAGAAGTTAAACTCTTTACTAATCAAGCTTTGAAAAATCCCATGGACAACCTAAGGGACCTAGAGAGCTTACTAATGCTTTGCGAGAGATTTAAGAATAAAGACCTCAGAGAAGATGATTTCCTCATTTCTTTTGAAGATTCAAAAACACCAAAAGCAGCACATTCTCTACAAAGAAAAGAAGTTCACTTCGTCTTAGATAATATTCGAAGTGCTTTCAATGTCGGCTCTTTCTTTAGAACTGGTGAGTCCTTTGGGCTCACTCATATTCATCTGTGCGGCTACACGGCAACCCCTGAAAATAGTAAAGCAGCAAAGTCAGCGCTTGGCACCCAGAACTGGATTGACTGGAGTTACTGGGAAAGCTCTTTAGAATGTATTGAGTTCTTAAAGAATGATGGCTTCTGCCTCTATGCTTTGGAGACAGTACAAGGCGCAGTGGAATTGGCCGAGGTAAGGCCAAAAGAAAAGTCGGCCCTTATTTTTGGAAATGAAAGATATGGCCTCTCCGCTCCTATTCTAAAGAGGGCCGATCAGTTAGTGAAACTCTCTTTAAGTGGCAAGAAGAACTCATTAAATGTTGGGGTTTGTGCCGGAATAGTGGCAAATCATTTCAAAGCTGATAGCTAAAAACTAAGGGGCGATAGTAAAGACTAACTTGAAGCCTGCTGAAACACATGAGATATTAAAGATATAAATTCTAAAATTAAGGAGTAATAATGAAAGACCTTGAAACAGATACACTCGGTGAATATATTAAAGAACATAAGCTTGTCCTCGTTCAATACGGAGCTGGTTGGTGTGGTAACTGCCGCATGATCAAACCCAAAGTTAAAAATTTGGCCTCTGAAAATGAATCAATAAATTTTCTCTATGTAGATGCAGAAAAACTTCCAGGAACACGAAGTCTAGCTGATGTCTCCAACCTTCCTACTTTTGCCGCTTTTTCAAATGGAGAACTTGTCGATCAAGTTCAAGGTAATAAAATTGAAATCGTCCAAGAGCTTGTTGATAAGCTAAAGGTATAATCATGAAAATCCCCCTTATCAAATCAACACTTGAGTTCATCTCAAATAATGATGAAGACTTTGTTCACGAAACTATTGAAGTTTTAGAACATATCTCTCAGGCAAAGGGCCTGGGAGATGAAGAACTCAACACTATTGGTGAGCTTCTTTCTAATTTCTACGGGGCGATTGAAGTGAATAAAGAGGTTCAAAAGGGCGTAAAGCAAACAGAAGCCTTAAACTCTTTTATGAAAAGGGTGATGGGCTCTATTGATACATAAGCCACTCCAGAACTGGAACTCAAGCAGCGCGCCTAGCGGCGCGTAGGTTGGGCCACTATAGACCTACGACCTCTATATCTTTCTTCTTAAGCGACTTTATCTTCTTGGGAAGATTCTTTAAGATTGTTTGCTCAAGAGCATCAATAATCCCCTCTTTCAAGAAAACTCTTGAGTGAGCAATGCTGACTTCCCTTGTTGGTATAGGTTTTTGAAATCGTTTGACGTAATTACTCCTCTCTTGATCTGAAAGATTGAGAACTGCAAGCTCTGGTAAGAGAGTATACCCCTGACTTGAGCGAACTAGATTTTTTAAGGTCTCAAGTGAACCACTTGAGAATTCAATATTACCCAAAATACTATTCTTTCTCTCTAGTGAGCAAACTTTCAACACTTGATCTCTAAAGCAGTGTCCTTCTTCAAGTAGCCACAGGTCATCGCCTAAGAGATCCCCTTCTCCCAAAGTCTTCTTCTTTGCTAGAGGATGCCCAGCTCCCAAGTAACCATAGAAAGGTTCAAAGAAGAGATGACGCTCAATAATTTGATCATTACCTAAAGGAGTCACAAGGATGGCAGCATCCAGTTCATCATTCTCCAACTTTCTGATAATATCATCTGTCTTATATTCATTTACCCGAACTTTAACTTTTGGGTATTTTAAAGCGAAATCAGATAGGAAGTGTGGAAGTAAGTAAGGTGAAAGAGTAGGTATAACGGCCAATTCAAAGCTTCCACTCAATTCATCTGCAGTTTGATGAGGAATATCTAAGAGGCGGCGATGCTCTTTTAAAATTGTCCTGGCCTGACTTACGACTTTAGCACCTAGCTCTGTCACAAGAATAGGCTTCCTTGTTCTATCAAAAACAATTATGCCAAGTTCTTCTTCTAATTTTTGAATTTGAGTTGAAAGTGAAGGCTGAGAAACACCGCAAAGCTTAGCCGCCCTGCCAAAGTGCTTTTCTTTGTCCACAGCGATGAGATATTCTAATTGAGTTAAGCTCGCCATTTATTAGCTCCTTTACGATAAACTACTTAATCATAAGCAGTACTGACTCCTACAGAATCATTCTAAGTAAAGAAGCAATAAAGTGAAAGCTTAATTAAGCTCGCCCTTCTCCATCTGATCGACGAGGTCTTCTTGCTCTTGGAGCATCACTACTTCTTCTAGAAGAGCGCTTCTCACTTCTGGCATCAGCTTCAGAGCGACCACCTCTACGGTGCTCTCTTCCACTAGCAGATCGATTGGAACGGCCTCTTCTTGAATCATCTCTTGATCCAGAACTTCTTCTTACTCTGCTAGCACGACTTCCGCCACCACTACCGGCCTTTACTTCACTGATCTTAAGACCCTCTTCAAGCATTCTTAACTCTCTATTAAAACGGTAAGAGAAAAGAAGCTTGAGTATTTGATCTTTATCTAACTCTGAGAAGTATTCATTAAATTCTTTGAAGCTATCATCAAGAATAAACTCTTTATCTGGATCTGTAACGGCCTCACGAAGGCTATTCATTTTTTCAAGTTCACCTTCAATTTTTAATCTCTTAAGGTCTGAAGCTTTAGGCATCTCAAAAGGTATAAGCTTTTGATTCGTCATGGCCTCAATTCTCTTGAGCTGTCCTCTTTCATTTCTTTGAATAAAAGAGATAGCAACACCTTTTTCACCTGCACGTCCTGTTCTCCCAATTCGGTGAACATAGGATTCTAATTGTCTCGGAAGCCCTAAGTTGAAAACGTGAGTAATATGAGAGACATCAATCCCTCTTGCTGCAATATCTGTACAGACAAGAACAGAGAGCTTTTTGGCCTTAAATCGCTTCATTGTCGCTTCACGCTGTGCTTGCCCCATTTCTCCATGAAGAGCACCTGCAGATATACCTAAATCAATGAGTCCATCGGCGACAGTTTTACACTCCATTCGAGTTTCACAAAATACAATGCCAAAGCAATCAGTATGACTTGCAAGAACTATTCTTAAGCCTTTTGTAAAATCTCTTCTATTTAAAACACAGAACTGCTGAAGAATATTGTCATTGGTAAGGTTTTGTTTTTTAACTTTTACAAATTGAGGATCTGTAAACTCTCTTTTCACTAGGTTAGCAATTGGACCTGGCATAGTGGCCGAGAACATCCATATTCGCTTTTCTTCAGGAAGGCTTGTGATAATACTTTGAACATCTTCTAGGAAGCCCATATTAAGCATTTCGTCCGCTTCATCAAGAATGAGATTTTTACAGTTATTTAACTTAAGCGTTCCTTTCTTAATTAAATCAATAATTCGTCCGGGGGTTCCTACAACAATTTGAGCACGGTCTTTTTTAAGAGCACGCTCCTGTATTGAGTATGAAGTTCCTCCATAGACTGTCGTGGAGCGAACACCCATGAAACGACTTAGCTTTAGAAGCTCTTGCTGAACTTGTCCGGCCAGCTCTCTTGTTGGAGCAATAATCAAGGCCTCTACATCTCGAGAACTTGTGTCCATTCTTTCTAAAAGAGGAAGAAGAAATGCCGCGGTTTTACCTGTCCCGGTTTGGGCCTGACCAACGAAATCTCCCTGATAATCGAGAAGAATTGGAATGGCCTGAGTCTGTATATCCGATGGTTTTTCAAAACCCATAGCATCTACGGCCTCTTGAATTGGCTTAGAAAAGTTAAATTGAGAAAAAGACACGCGAGCTCCCTTGACGTTGTCTGACTGGTTTTTTGAGTCAAAAAGGCAAGCTACCCTAAATATTTAAAGATAGGGAAAAAATAGTGTTTTTTACATGGATTTCTTTAAGAATTTTGTCACTAGGACGATTCTTTGGCCCTCAATCCTGCCTTCAACGTGCTCAGGGTTATCAGTTAAAGAGATTTTCCTTACCGCGG
>CALHBL010000114.1 GCA_937930825.1 uncultured Bacteriovoracaceae bacterium | reverse complement strand
AGCCCTGCTAAAGTGGCCGTCAAGAATGCGGCCACCGGTCTAAGCACTGTCATGGGAAGATCCATTACTCCATAAGTCATTATAATGGAATCAACGCCAGATTCTGGGGTTGAGATAAGGAAAGCAGATGTAGCAGGAGTTGAGGCCCCGTCTTTCTTAAGGGCAACAGCAGTTGGGATGACGCTACAAGAACACAGCGGCAGCGGTATCCCAAAGAGAGAGGCCTTGAGAACAGAAACGATTCCCTTCCCTCCTAAATGCTTTTTAATAAATTCGAGATTAACAAATTCATGAATCAGCCCACCTGCAAGCAGACCCACCACAAGATAGGGAGCTGTCAGAACTAAATAGTCCCAAAATACTTGTAAGTATTGAGTCATAGTTGTCATTACACCTTCTCCAGAGGAGGCCCAGATATAAGGGATGCCCATTATTCCTAGTGCGTGAGCCTAATTAATAATACCTTATCTCGATAAAGAATAGAAATTCTTCTCATCGCTTTTTCCCTTGAAATGGCCACTAAAACCTAAAAGCTTCTATCATTTACCTTTGACGAAAAATAAGGCTCCTTCCTATATTCCCTTCTCTGAAACAAGTATTCACTCTCTACGGGGGCGCAGTCGAGTTCGTTACAGCGTCGCCCTATTACAGCGAAGGTTCCGAATTTGAAATCTTGAGATTTTGAGCTCATATTTTTGCTTTGAGTATTAAAAGGTTCAGTAAATCCAGTAAAGTAATAAAGTACTCATAATTACAAAAATCATTTGCTACTATGAAATTATGAAAAATAAACTAGAGCGAAAGCCTAAAATTATCTCTCCCGGAAAAGGGAGAACTTATAAGATGGGCCGGATAAATAGTACATTCCTCGCTGACAACGAAGAAACCAATCATTCATATTCTGTTTCCGAGTGGTGGCTAGATCCTAATACAAAAGGGCCAGGGATACATGATCATAAGGATGATCACGTCTTCTATATTTTAGAAGGTATAATGCACATTTATCTAAAGAACAAATGGCATGAATGCATCCAAGGAACATATATTATTATTCCTGGACATACACCTCATGATTTTGAAAATCGCCACAGCAAAAGGTCCGGGATACTCAGCTTCAATAATAAGTCTGGCTTTGAGAACCAAATGCCAGAAATTCAAAACTGGTTTGCTGAAAATCCCCCCGAAAAAATCCTATAGTTGCTATTTAAAGCAAAGCCCGACATCGGCAGATGCTATAAATCCTTTGATCAATTTTAAGATAATTAAATATATTGTCCTCATGTTTGATTTTTCAAGTATTGAAAAATCACATGAAGACTTGTATTCCCGAATGGTACTTAGACTTACGCTGCTCTATTTATTCTTAGTTCAATATCATTATACTCTTCAACCCCAACGAATCCATTAAAGTGTTGAGGCAAAGGGACTTGCAATTCATCGCTAAAAAATACTCTCAGAACAATTTCATTAACAGCTGAAATTGCTTCACTCTCTTTCTTTTCCCACCTTTGGATTGCCCCTGAAGTAAGGTGAATTTTAGCTGCCATTTTCTCAAGAGAAAGACCTAGGACTTTTCTTAAAAACTTAACTTCCTTTCCTCGAAAGCGAATCCCTAGCTTTAATATTTCCTTTGCTACAGCTTTTTCAATATCGCCGTGGTCAATTGCTAAGACTTCATACTTCCCCTTTTTTATAGTGGGAACGTCTAAAACAGTGACATATTCTAAGCCTTGAAAGTTTTCTAATTTCATACGAGCTCCTCTTTGGTCAAAACAGTCACGATTAAAGTTTCATCAACATAATCACATATTACTTCCATCATTTCTCCCTCAAGGTCTTTGCCCTTAACTTTAAAAGGAGCATTTGGAAAGTTCTGATGCTCTACTGAAGTCACTGTTCTACCAACTTCTAATAGGTTTGCTTTTGCTACTTCTCGTTGATTCATCCGTATCGCGTCATGAATGGTTATTTCAAAAGGGCCATTCTTTAAATCTTCAATGATCTTTCGTAGCATTAATGAGCCCCAGTATAACAGCATTACTATTGAAATTTTCAATGAATAATTCAATAATTTCTTCATTTTCTCATAGGAGTTGAGTAAACGGACAAGAACCGTATAGTACGGGTGCTGATGAGCAAGGCTTATCTACTGATAATTTCAATATACACCCTAATAGCTTAGTATTATTAAGCTTCGGCCCATGAAAGGTACTTACAGTTGAGGACAAATGAATATTTCAGATCAGGTTAAAAATAAATTTCTATCATTTATGATTGGAGATATTTCAGTCGAAGAATTTGAGCAATGGGTATACAACTCTGCAAATCTCCAATCAGAACTAGGTGAAGAAAGCTATATGGCGCTTATTGAATTTAACTACAATACTCCAGGCGCAAAGTACGAGCTATTTTACCTCTTAGAAAATACCATTGGAGCAAGTACTTATTTTAAGCATGTACTTTTGAGACTTATCGTTAATTTAGAAAAGGAAGATTACAAAGATTTTCCTGCTGCTCTTATGGAGTGCTATGACCTCTACTGTCATGGTTGCGAATTTCTTCATGCCTTGGCCCTAGGGTTCGGACTGCATATACTTTGTCCTCCCTCAGAATACGATGTTGAAGACTGGTATGACTTAACGGAGACGCAACAAAAAGAACTGATAGATAAACTTGAGCTAGCAGAAATCAGAGAAGAAGTCCGTTTACTGAAAAAATGGGTCATAAATGACGAAGTCGAGATTACTAGCAAAAGCAGTGATAATTACTTAAGTGTAATAGACAATCGCTCTACATAGAGGCCCTAGAAGCACTAAAATAACTATTACCTAAAGCTTGGTGGTCTCTTCTATGAAATTCTTAGCTAGTTTATATAATTTTGTTTTATCCGAGTCATCTTTCTTTTCAAGTATTTTAACCATCATGCTCATCCGGTAGTTCTTCTTAAAGAAATCTTTATTAATATTGATAAAATTCCAGTAGAGGCCGTCCCATATTTCACTCCAGCTGTCTTTCTTATAATGACTCATTTTATGGATGTAGTTGCTACCACTAATATAAGGCTTCGTAGCAAAGATGCCACCATCACTGAATTGGGCCATTCCATAGATATTGGGGCCCATCACCCAGTCACTACTATCAACATACATTTCCATAAACCACTTATGGACTTCTCGTGGATCCACTTGACACAGAAGCATTAGGTTTGAAATTATCATTAACCTCTCAATATGATGATTATACCCATACTTCAGCAACTTTTTGATAGCATCATCTAAAGGCAGAATTCCTGTTGTGCCATCATACCAACACTGCTTCAGTTTTCTCTTATGCTTAAAGAAGTTACTATTCTCCTGAGTTTCCGAATATTCCTGATATATTCCTCTAACGAACTCTCTCCACCCAAGTACTTGGCGAATGAATCCTTCCTTTGAGTTCATTGGTACATCTGCATTAACAACTTTTTCAATAAGCTCCTCTGGGGTGATGAAACCTATATTAATATAAGGGCTCAGTACAGAGTGGTATAAGAAAGGATCTCTTAGGTCTATTGCATCCTCGTAATCACCAAATAACCCAAACCTGTCCTTAAGAAAGGTATCAAGTTCTCTGAGCGCCTCTTTACGTGAAGTCGCCATCCAGAAAAGAGAACTCTCCCCAGGGTGCTTACCAAAAAGTTTTTCCACCTCTACAACAACTTCTTCTATCGTTTCATCAGATTTAGGCTTTATATCAGTTTGAATAACCTGGCTTTTTTTAGGAATTTTCTTTCTATTTTCTTTATCAAAACTAAATTGTCCACCAACTGGGCCACCATCATCATCCATCAAAATTCCACGAGACCTTCTTAAACCTTCATAGAAGGTTTTCATGAAAGGTTTCTTAACAGATTTGTTATACTCGCTAAACTCTTCTCTAGAGACTAGGAACATGGGACTCTTGTGCACTTCTAACTCTATCTTGTTATTCTTACAGAATTTCTCTACTTCTTCTGAGAAGAACTTATCTTCTATCTCATAAGCACAGATAGTCTTAATCTTACTTTTCTTACATACTTCTTTTAAGCACTCAAAGAAGTGAGGTCTGTCCTCAAGTTTAAAATAAGCTACCTTCTTCTTACGATCGCACAACTCTCTTTGATATTTCCTCATACTTGCTAAGAAGAATATAATCTTATGCTTATGATAACGGTAATGGGTACAGAGATTGATATCTTCGCACATGAAAATATTTTCAGGACTATTCTTATAATGGTGAAAGGGAAATAACTGGTTTCCCAAAATGAGTTGTAGCTTCATAAATTTAATTCTCATGCCATATTAGTTTTGTATCTAGTGCTTAGTATCACAATTCAGTTTATGCCTCAACAGCTTCTTTGCAATGTCTAAATACCTAAACAACAAAGACTTCTTTTGGCTTGAAGGTCACTTCAAATATGAATGAATAAAAACACCTCTCATTCTCCTCTATTTTATTTTTTTGTTTGATAATATTCATGAGAATTCCAATTCCATCCAGTTAACTTCACACTGATCATTACTCTCTTTTACAATACGTGGCCCTTTGTCGAGCCACCCATTCTTTAAGTAATAACTCCAAATGATTTTAAAAATAAAATGGTAAACTGGTTTAATATATTCGATATCCCACAACCTCTCCACTCAGGTGCAAGGTAGAAAAGATTTATATAGTCATACCGTTTGAGTTTTCAAGTATTGAAAACTCACTAAAAGACTTGTATACCCGGATGGTACTAAGACTCAAGTTACGCGCCGTTAGGCGTACTATTTGAATTCCTTTCCAGAAGCGGTATATACCCATAACTTGAATCACCGTGAAAGAGTCCTAGCTCCATTTGACCAATAATTTGATTGTTAGTCCATATATGGAAGGAACCAAAAACTTTAGGGTCTTTATTCTTTAACCACGCAAGATAGCGTTCATCCCCTCTTCCGTCTTCTTCCCAAAATCCGTCTTCATTTCCGAAACTTACCTTAAAGGAGTCAGCTCTATACTTTACGCATATATCTGAATGTTCTTCAAAATCAATCTCTTTAAAAAGAATCTTATCAATTTTAAAAATTCGTGGTTCCATAAATATCTCGATCATTATTTAAAATAAAAAATTTCATAAAGAGTGGTTAATTATTCAATTAACTAGAGGTAAACTTCTTCCATCGATCATCACTCTCTGCGACTTCTTTAATTAAGCGGTTGCGAGTGATCAAAAAACCTTTAAGATGTAAGCGAACAAAGGGTTCGACCAATAAACCTATAGGCCCAAATGGACAGCGGAACTCGAAAATATCCTTCATAAGAGTAAGCTCTTTCCTATCTTCAAAGAGGTGATCATGAGTGAAGTTAGCAAAAATGCCCTTTACCTGACTATCCTGAAAGAAATGAGGAAAATTAAATTTAGTTATCTCTACAGTAAGATTTTGAACTATTCCAAAATGACGAGCTTCCCATGTGACAATATCTCCCATTGACATCATACCAGTAAGGACACCTGCAATGGCACGCTCATTAGTTTCTTCAGCTGATTCAATATGTAAGTCAACACTTCGACTTAGATTAAAACATCTTTTAATGGGTGCATATATTTCAGTTTCAAGTTCTTTTATCGCCATTACCTGAGATTATCATACTTTACTTTTATCTCCACAATGTCCGTAACCTACTGAAATTGCTTGCCCTAATAAGACTATAAAAAGTTGTGAGATAATCTGAAAACTACAGACTAAGTATGTGAGTCACCCTTTTTGAGATAGACATGACTATAGAAATATTTGATGAAATTAATAAAACCTACAGTGGACCAATAAAGAGAATTTGTAGTGGTTATGAGTTTAATGAACAGAAAGCTCAAGAGCTCTATCAGGAAGTAATGACTTCTATTTGGCAGAGTTTAAGCAACTTTAGAAATGAATGTTCTTTAAAAACGTGGAGCTATAGGGTTGCCTATAATAAGTGTATTACTCACACCATAAAAGAGAGTAAGAAAAATGAAGTTTCGCTAAGTAGCATTGAGGATATAGAGCATTTAATAAGCTCTGGTGAATTCGATAAGAGTATTGAAAACAAGAATTTGCTTAAAAGAGTTCAAGCTATTTTAAAGAGTACGAAGCCAATTGATAAGGAGATTTTTCTTCTCTATCTTGAAGGCGAATCAGGAAAAGATATAGCAGCCATATCAGGTCTTACTGAAAGTAATATATCGACCAAAATATCAAGAGTTAAAAAAATAATTTCTTCAATAATGGAGGACGAAAATGAGTGATATAAACAAAAATTTACAATCACTATGGAAAAACCAAACCACACAAATAGGAGACATAGACGTGGAGCTCGTAAAAAAGAATTCTTTAAAATTTGAAAGAACTATAATGTTTAGAAATCTAAGAGAAGCTGCTGCAGGGATTTTTGTTGCCGTTATGTTCACAAAGACTGGCCTTGAGCAAGAGTCCCTCTTCAAGCAAATTGTAAATTACGAAATTGCCTTAGCAGGAATATTTGTAAGTATATATATGTACTACTTCAGTATCAAAAATAGAGTTCAAGAAGATGGCTCAAGTACACTAGAGTATATTGAGAAATACAAGAAATCTCTCAAGGCCCAAATAAAACTACTTGGTAGTGTTAGATACTGGTATGTTCTTCCTATTGCAGCAGGCCTCTTTACTCTACACGGATACGATATTTATCAAGCAATCAAAGGCAATGAAAATATAACTTACCTATTACTTTCTCTTGGATTTTGCTTAACTATTAGTCTCTTCGTCATTTGGCTTAATGAATATAAAGGAGTTAGATATTTAAAGGAAGAGCTAGACTCATTAAACTAATTAAATCTAGAGCGGGTGCTATGCACCCATTTTAAATGTTAAAAGAGTTTAATTCTAGATTTCAAATAAGGTACTGAAGCCACCCCAGAACATACGCTTACCATCAAAGAGAGAAGCCTCAGGATCCATCATCTCTGCTAATCTTGGATCTTTCATTCCATTTTCCCAAGCATTATCTCGAGTGGCCTTATCTGGCCATTTGAGAAATGTATTAACTACCGTTTCTCCATCCTGTGTTTTAACAGCTTTAAACCAATCTGTACTCTTCCCCACAGGGACATCATCAGCAATGGCCTCACAGTAAGAAATTAATCCATTCTCTTTCATTACGGTAGCAAAGAGTTCTATTTGAGGTTTGTACTTTTCTAAATTATCTTTAGGTAAGGGTATGCAAACAAAATCGACATAAGACATGAAAACTCCTTAGAAAAAAAATCTATATACCGCTACTGGGAAGGAATTCAAGCAGCACGCCTAACGGTGCGTAATTTGAGCCTTAGCACCATTCGGGTATACAAGTCTTTTAGTGAGTTTTCAATACTTGAAAACTCAAACAGTATGACTATATATTATCATTATTACTAACTAACATGAATTATACAAATTAAACTTATGATATTCGGTGGAGAATTTCGAACTATTCACTTTTTGATTTTTATTTTCGTTTATTTAAAAAAGGGAGACTAAAATGCCCCCCTTCCCATTTTTCCTATTATTCTTTACTTGCAGTAACACCAGCGATTAGTGCACCAACAATTGGGGCAACCCAAAAGAGCCATAGCTGATTAAGTGCAGCTCCGCCAACGAAGAGGGCAGGCCCTAAACTTCTTGCAGGGTTAACAGATGTGTTTGTTACTGGAATTGTAACTAAGTGAATTAGAGTTAAACCAAGTCCAATCGCAATAGGAGCAAACCCTGCAGGAGCATCCTTAGAAGTAGCACCTAATATGATTTTTAGAAAAACAAATGTGAAAACGACTTCTGCAATTAAGCAGGCCATAAGATTATAACCACCTGGTGAATTCAGCTCATATCCATTTGTAGCAAAGCCACCAATATCAGCACCTGACTTACCAGTAGCAATTAGATAGAGAATACCAGCGCCTAAAACTGCACCAAGACACTGAACTGCTATATAAGGAAGAATTTTAGCTTTTTCGAATCTTCCGGCCGCAGCTAAGCCTATTGTAACAGCTGGGTTTAAGTGACAACCTGAAATATGGCCAATAGAGTAAGCCATTGTGAGGACTGTTAAACCAAAAGCGAATGATACCCCTAGGAGTCCAATACCAACATTTGGAAAACCTGCTGCTAAAACCGCACTTCCACAACCACCGAGAACTAGCCAACCAGTACCAAAGCACTCTGCAACTAAAGCTTTTTTCATTAGAATCTCCTTTTTTAATATTTGCAATACTTGATTATCTAGGTTTTGAAAATGTTTGTATAGGGTTTTAGTTCATGAACTCCAGATCACAAAAAATATTTAATTTATTCTCTCCGGCTCAACAAATAAAGTTTTTTAGATTTGATTCATTTTAAAAAATCTTTTTCCCAACTGCTTAAGATAACTCCACTATCGAGACTTAATGGGTTTAAACAATAAATCTTTTCAAATTCAACTTTAAGCTCTTTCATACCTTTCGAAAAAATACCATGGGAAACACATAGATAGAGATTCACTTCTGGTAGCTGCTTTCTGATCTCTTTTGCTGAAGCTAAGAAAGTTCCCCCTCCATTACAAATATCATCAAACAGAATAAGGTCTGTAAAATATTTCCCAACGGTTGAGGCACTAAAAGAGATGATCTTTCCAGTCTTAAGGTCTCTCTTCTTATCACAATATATTAAATATTCATGGAATGGCTCCTTCTTAAAGTGGCCAGCAATTCCTTCTACTCTTGCCACCGCTCCCTTATCGGGACAAATTATGCCACAAGACTCGAAGCTTAATAAGTTCGCAATACTCATCTCATCACAAATGGCATCTATCTGGTTAAATGAAAACGCATTATTAAATAACTCAAGGGAATCTTTATTATGAATATCTAAAATAAATAATTTTGAATGGGGAAAGAAGAGATTAAAACATCTAGCAAAGTAAGAAAGAGCAAATGATTGCCCTCTAAGGCAGTTGCGATCCTCTCTTGCGTAAGGCAAATATGGAATATAGACATCTATTTCTAAATTCTTCTCTAAAGAGTCTAATGCTGTTTTTAGGATAAATAATTTCCCAACATCGGCACTAGAACTCCCCCCCCTTAAAACTATCTTTAAAGGTGTTTTGAATTCTTTTAAATCATCTAGGATCTGAATATGCTGTGCCTGATCAGAAAAAATCATATCTTTAAAAGCAATTACTCTATTATCCGAATCCATTAATTTTAAACTAGACTTCATTTTAACTCCAATTAGTCGACCTTCAGCACTCTAGTAGACTCTAAGCAGAAATCACTTTCATATACCGCTACTGGAGAGGAACTCAAGCAGCACGCCTAAAGGCGCGTAGCTTGAACCTTAGTACCATTCGGGTATACAAGTCTTTAGGTGAGTTTTCAATCCTTGAAAACTCAAACAGGAGGACTATATACCGCTACTGGAGAGGAACTCAAGCAGCACGCCTAGCGGCGTTTAAATTGATTCACTATCAACAGTAAACGGAAAGAGATTATAGAAATGACTAGAGAAAGATTGATAGTTCTCTATATGTGGCAAGTGCCCTAAATTCTCTAAATTAGTAACTTCAATTTTCTTATTTAATGCGACTATTCTATTTTTCATTAAATGATATTGACCGAGAAGGTATGACTCCCCCGGTATCTTCCAATTTCTTCCAGGCCCTGTCCTATCTCTTGTCCCTAGAATCATATGAGTAGGAACTTGAATTCGCTTAAGTTTATCAATAATATTCTCAGTGAAGATAGGAGCATAAGTTAGAGCATTATTCCAAGCGACAAGCGGCCAATCCTTACTATCAATTTGTTTTGCAAAAGGAGTAATTAACTTCTCATACTCACTATTCCATTTTCCTGCATAGTAATTCTTTTTTTGATAACTTCTCATTTTACCTATATTCTTACTCAGTTCTAACTTATAGAAGAAAGACGGGTCCTTAAATTCAACATACTTACTATAATCATCCAGGCCTATTGGATTGATTAGAATAACTTGTCTGATAATCCGGCTAAACTTATCCGCAAGCGTAACGGCCAACATCCCTCCCATGGAGTGACCAACAAGTGAGAATTTATCAACATTCAAATCGGTCAGTAATTTCTTTGTATTAAGGGACAGTTGTGGAAAACTATATTGGTAAAATTTTGGTTTAGAACTTTTACCAAAACCTATCTGATCCGGAATAATTACTCGGTAGCCTCTTCTGACCAACTCTTTAGCAATTTTCTCCCAATAGAACCCCGAAAAGTTCTTTCCATGAAGAAGAACGGCAACATTCTTAGACTTGGAGTTTATATCCATATAGGCCATTTCTAAGTTTTGGTTTTGCGTATGAATTTTAAAGTACTCAACAGTAAAGGGGTAACTATAGCCAGTTAATCTAGCATCATACTTATCAGTCACGGAAGAACATGAGGTAAGCATTGAAATAAATATAAGAATAAGTATTCCCTTCATTTTCTAATCCTTATTTAACTTTGCTGTTTTAATTAATTTTTCTTTAATCATTTTCTGTAGTGGTGATTCAAAATACTTATAAAGCACTATACAAAGACCAAGAAGAGTTAGGATATAAATACAACCAGTTAGTAAAGACGGAGATAGAAATAATTGAAGGTAATACTTAAAAGGCTCATGAATAATATAAACAGCATAGCTGCTAATCCCAAGGGATTGTACCACTTTAGAATTGAAGAGAAATTCACCACGAATCTTTCCATAATAAGCACTTAATATAAGCAGTGAATAGAGTGGAACAAGTGTTATAGAGGTAAATATCTCATCTGAGAAATAATCAGAAAACTGTGTACACAAAATACTAAGGACAATATTTAGCCAAAAGATAATAGAGCTATTTCTCTTAATAAAAGTTAGAAAAGCACTCTCATCTAAAACCAAACCATAGAGATAAACCCCTATTAGAAATTCAAATAATCTAATAGGAGGAAAACTGCGCCAAAGCGTTACAAAGTTAGGCGTAGAAAGATAGGGCATTTCAGTATTCATCACTGCGAAATAGAGCACAATCGGTATCAAGTAGAGAACGACTATTTCAACAAATTTATTTCTACGCTCTAGTATTCTGTGCACTGTAAAAATAAAGACAAAGTAAAAGAACATTTCACAAGAAATTGACCAAGCGGGTGAGTTCCAAACCGGAGTTAGTCTTGGCACCCATGACTGAAGCATTGTTAAATGGGCCACTGAACTGACTAATGTTTTAAGAGACGCTTCTGTTGCAGGATATGTATCAAAAAAATAACTCAGACCCCGAGGTAGATCCATTAGAAAGGCCAAGAGGTAAAGCGGATACAATCTCGCCACTCTTGCTACAAAGTAATTTATCTTTTCTTTTTTAGAGCTAAGACTATCCTTATAAACATGGGCAAGAATAAATCCAGAAAGAATAAAGAAGAATGCTACTGCAGATCCTCCTTTTGAGATAAATTTGGTCAATTGCGTAGGTAAACTCTGGGTAGCTTCACCAAATAAGTAGAGGTTATGGTAGAGCACCACATGCAAAGCAGCGTAGAATCGAATGCCTGTTAAAGCTTTAATATTTGTTATTTGTTTCACTATGCACAACTCTAATGTCTGTAATTATTTACCCGATACGAATTTTTCTCTATTATCGCTGCAATCGAGAAGAGATGACAATGGCCAAGAGTATAAATCGTTAGCGACTATCGAAAGTGAGTTCTGCCAGGGCCAAATCTCTAAGGTGCTCTGCCGCTTAGAGTAAACAATCGACTCATTTAAGTTTTTCTAGAATTTCATCTGGATCAAGTCTCACCTTATAATCAAGATCCTTAAAGGAGTAAATTACTTCCCTTTTACAGTTGATGATAAAAGTCGCAGGAATTGGCAACGTAAAGTTATTTTCACCATTATGCTCTGGAATATTAATTCCAAAATCTATGTATATTGGTTTTAGATTTTCTGGTAACTCAAAAGAAAGGCCTACTTTCTCGGCCAATAAGGAATTCAAATCTGACAGTACCTCAAATTCTAACTCATTTTTTTCAGCTGTTGATAAGCTTTGACCTGGCATTTCCGAAGTTATAGCAACAAGCCCAGCCCCTAATTCTTCAAAATCCTTTAGCTTACTTTGGAGGGCCCTCAGTTCAAGGTTGCAATAGGGACACCAACCACCTCGATAAAAAGATATAACGAGGAATTTCTTATTCACTAATAAGTCTGATAATCCAACTTTTTCCTTATTTTGATTAAAGAGCTCAAATTCAGGAAATTTATCCCCTTCTGTAATAGAGTTCACTCCGATCTTTTTAGCAACAAGCTCTTCATATGCTTTTTGCATTTCCATAACGATATTTTTAGGGGCTTGCTTATTAAAGCCTTCAGCTTTTTCTTTAAGCTCTTTTGTTAAGTTCATTTTATTTCCTTCCTTTAAATGTGAATAGAGTATCCGAATCCCTTAGGTTATAGAGCGCAAAAATTGCAGCGAGCATGGGAATGGCCGCAAAGAAGAGTAAATTCCGAGGCCCCCAAGGGTCGAGATACTTTTCCCAAGTACTAAAAGTAGATATAGCGTGTAGAACGAAAATTGTTCCATATGTTAACCTTTTCTTTATCCCGAATAAAAACCCTAGCACGAGCAGTAATTGTAAAGCCCCTAAAACATAGGCGACATTCTGGCCAAGTCCTTCTATTAAGTAGAACCTTTTAAATACGCCCGCTGTATGGGACGGGTTAATAAATTTGTCAATCGTCCACATGAAAAAGACTATAAAGACACCCAGCCTCAAGCTTAGCAAACTTAACTTTAACTTCTTCTTCTCTTCTAAAACATCCATAACTTCACCTTAGTTCCCTGCTTCGAGTTGATTCATATTCTTAAATAATTTTAAAGAACGAAAATTATCAATCTTTTTTAACGTATATAAATTGAGGATTGATGAGATCGTGATAAATAGGGCAATGAAAACAAGCGGCCATTTTGGCTCAAGACGCAGCAAGAATTCGGACGCCAATGCTCCGGTCATCACTCCTATACCGAGTAAGTTGAAAAAGGCACAATAGATAACTTCTTTTGAATTAGCTTGAGCCCTTCTTGTCATGAGTAAATAGAAGCTATAAAAGTAACCTAAACAGACTACTGTTATCACAACACCTGTGAAGTATCTGAATATCGTTGGATCAACCCCTATTGGTTTTGCCATTTCAATGAATGCTTTGACAGATATAGGCCATGAAAAAAGCTTTGATAGAGAAAACCTGATCAGTAATAATCCACTCAAAAAATTTGTCACTCTCATAAAATTATTCATCTCACTTCCTTTTGTTGTAATTAACCCTTACATATTTAACCGATCGGTCAAATTATTGGGAAAAAAATTAAATTCTAAGATTAAACTCTTTCAATACGTTATTAGCTATTTGCACTAAAAAATCCTTATCTTTTTTAAACTTTGATATTTCACGTATGGAAAAGGCAGCGGCCACAAGATTCACTTGGATCTTCTTAATTTCAGAAGTACTCTTTGAGCTATTAAAAAAAGCTTCCGCAACATTTCTTAAGTTCTTCTCTGTTGCAGTAAATAGTATTTTTGCCTTTCTAGAGAGTATCTTTTCGTCTCCAGAGAACTCAAGACATGAGTTCATGACCAAACAGCCTTTTACAAATTTCTTATCCACTCCCTCTTTTACTAGTCTTCTAAAGAAATTTTGTAAATACATTCCTGGATCGCCTTCTTTATAATGAAAAGATCTAGAATTACTTGCGTATCTCTCTAAGCAAAGCAGAAATAGATTCTCCTTAGATTCAAAAGAGTTATAAATACTTCCCTTTTGAAGCCCTGTTGATTCCATTAAGTCCCGCATACTAGTGCCTTCATATCCTTTGTTCCAAAAGACATTCATGGCCTTATCTATCATTTCGTCTCTGTCAAAGTCAGTGGTTCTAGTCATAGGAAGGATTATACACCAATATTGACCAAGCGGTCAAGATTGCTGAATTTTAACTGCTTAAACTGGTATTTTTACGTTTTAATAGACCTAAATACTTCTAAAGAGCAAGAGTTATAATCCTTCAACCCAAGAGTATTCACCCTCGCTTTCACTAAAGTATGAGTACGCAGTCAAGAAAGTATCAATTTCATCTAGCTTCGCTATTTCCTGCTTGGGCCGAAGGGGTTTAATAGTATGGAAAATAATGACCGAAAGCATAGCGAAAGTAGTGAATGCAATGCTTGCCTTTTTGAAGCCTTCCCAGCCTCTGAATAAGCTAAGAGATTGATCTGATTCAATTTTAGTTAATATTTTTGACCATTCATCTGATTGACGACAAGGGACCTTACTATTGTTTTTTAAAAGGTTTTTTAATTCTCTATCGTCCATCATTAACTCCATTTTCCTTAAGAAACTTTAAGAAATTTATTTTTGCTTTGCTAGCTCTCGACTTAACAGTTCCTTCAGGGATATTAAGGAGTTTTGCAGCTTCACTATAAGTCAATCCAACTTGGTAGTGCAGGCTAAAGGCTTCTCTATGATCTAGAGAGAGCTGCATTAACCCCTTAGATATAAGATCTGACATCTCTAAGTCTACGGCCACTGATTCTGAATATTCCTCAGAGAACTCTTTCATCTTTTCTTTATTTTTTTTAAGAAAATCATATGTGACATTCATCGCAATTCTGTAAATCCAAGTTCTAAAAGATGACTTCGCTTCGAATCTTTTAAAGTTCTTCCATGCTTTTAAAAAAGTGTCTTGAACCAAGTCGTCTACATCACTTGAGTTGACCATCCAATAGATTGAAGAGCGAACAAAGCCTTGCTCTTCACTATATTTTTCTTTGAATAGCAGAAGCAACTCGTCTTGAGTTACTTCTGCGAAGGGGAATAATATTTTTTTAATTCTCAACTTTATTTATTCCTATGCTTTTTGCCTTTACACTTTTTTCGATCATCTTTCTTATTTGCGATATAAGCCGTTCTTTGTTCTTTAGTAAGTAAGTTCTTTAAGAATATCATCTTCTCTAATTTACGATCAGCATGCTTGCCTCGATGTTTCTTTATGCTTTCATGTAACTTTCTCAACTCACTATCCGGTGCACCGGCAATAAAGAGGTTCTTCATTTGCTCTCTATGATTCTTCTTTTCAGTCTTTACTACTTCTCTCTTTTTTTTACGTTCTTGTTTATAGATTTCAACCTTTTCGAGCTGAGCACTCGTAAGATTTAAATCATCTAGCATTTTAAAACCTTTATGATCTCCACCTCTGGCATATACTTGAGTAGTTAAAGACAGTATAACCGCATAAATTAAAATTTTCATATTTAGCTCCTTATTCTAGTTCAGTAATATTGCTGATCTAATACTTAGACTTCTTTTGAGTGCAAAACGTTCAATCGCCGATAAAGAAAAAAGATGAAACACAATAATTACAGCAACTTAGAAGTAAAGCTTACCACTTACATAGTCCTCCTATTTGAGTTTTTAAGTATTGAAAACTCACTAAAAGACTTGTAGACCCGAATGAGATTAAGCCTCAAGGTACGCTAGTGCTGCTTGAATACCTTTCCAGTAGAGGCATATTGATCGGTGATGGTGAAACTAGGCATTCATTTAGACACTTAAGTCAGCTTTAACTTCAACTCTAATGATTCTCATTAAAATAATGTTTATAAATAAACTCGAGGATAAAGCTAAAGACTACAAGCCCTAAAGCTATCAAAAGACCTATTAAATTTGTTGAGGCCTGTTGACCGATTAAAGCTAGCAGGGCCGTCATACAGACCACTACAGAAGCCAATGACACAACTTTATTAGACTTTATTTCACCTTATTTTTTATAGGAGACATAGTTAACCATCGTAAAAATTATTATAAAGCCAATGCTGCCAGCAATCGATATATTCTCAAGCTTTAAAGAATTAGTAATAATAAGTGTGAATATATGAAGTGAATAAAAGCCCTACGGGTTGGTTCCACACTTGCCCGATACTCTTCGTCCTCAAGCTTTTTAAGATCTTGAGTTAGTGCCTTAATAACTTCCTGACTTCTTGGTTCGATTCTAATTTCAAGTGATGAAGCATCCAGAGCTGATCCATAACCTTCATAAACCTTAAGCATTCCAGTTAGAAAAGTTATTTAGCCCTGCTTGGTATCAAGTGACGTGCACGATCAAGATAATAGATCATTTGATACGAGTTTATAATCTAAACATTTTTTCATTTTGAAAGGGTAAAATACCCAAAGAGTGACACGCATCTGCAACAGAGTTCTCAATTAAAGTTTCGTACAAAAAAATACTCTTTTTATACTTTCGTCCAAGGTAACTTTAATAATTCCCAAAGCTGGTGCTCTTTTTGGCCTCTATAGTATGCCTGACCAATAATTCCTTCTGATTCAAACCTACTCTTATATGTTTTAAAAATCCTGTCCCAAAGAGAGAGGTTAAATCCATAATTTCTATCTGACTCATACTTCTCTATTGAGTGATGAATGATATGCATCTGGGGAGTTACGAACAAAACCCTCAAAACCTTTTCTAACTTACTCGGAAGCGTAATATTGGAATGATTAAACATCGCCATGAAATTAAGGATAATTTCAAATATAAGAATCGCCTCATAGGAGAAGCCAAAGAGCATAATCCAAAAGGCCTTATAGATAACTGAGCCCACGATTTCTAGAGGGTGAAACCTTAAGGCGCTTGTGGCGTCTAAGTCGGTATCTGCATGGTGCACCCTATGAAACTGCCAAAGGAAATTTATCTTGTGAGTAAGGACATGCTGAAAATAGATTAAAAGATCTAAGAGTATTATCGAAATCACTAGCTCTGAAGCAAAGTTAATCTGAAAGAGATTAAAAAGACCTATTCCTCTCCTACTCGCTATCTCACTAAAAAACACCAAGCCTGATGGTAGGAGTAATTTAACAACGATTCCTCCAATAAGAATCATTACGAAGTTGGCAGGCCATCTCGATCTTCTTGAAAGAGTTCTATTTCTGTATTGAAAAAAGAGTTCTAAGAATGAAAATAAAATCAAGCCCATAAAAAAAAATGAAAATCTTATTAACCTCTCACTCTCTATATTCAACTTAGCCTTCCCTCAAATTCTTTGTAAAACTACTTGAAGATCTTCTCACTTCTCCAATCTAGAGTACAGTAGGTCGTAGTATATTTATGTTGAAAAATTTAAAGAGTATATTTTAAATTCAGCACAAAGCGATCATTTTCTTTCCATTGGCCGTAATAGCTATTTTCAGACCCATCAATGAATTCGCTTGATCCATTTAAAGACCATCGCCCGCCCCACTTATACTCTGCACCAGCAACATAAATAGAGCCCCCCTTGTCCAGGTCTAAGCTTGCCCCTGCATAAGCTCTGAAGTTATCATTGATCGTAAAGACAAAGCGAGAAAGCATATTATTTTGGGCCTGACGACTATCAAGAGAACTTCGAGCATAATCTTTACGATTAAGGCGCTCAGTCACTTTCTCTCCTGCATACTCAAGAACCACTTCAATTTTATCTAGACCAAAAGCACTGGTCCAACCATCATAGTTCAGGGTCATACCGGCCACATAGTCAAAGAAGAGGTCATCTTTCTTCTGTGCGTAGAACTGATAAATAATTTCACTATGAAATTCGTAATTCTTCCATGTTGTTGAGAATCCTGCACTCGCTTTCGCAGCAGGAATTGTTTCTTTTACATACTTAATATCAGAGATCTCTTTTAGAACAGGACCAGGTGTGAAGCTCTTAGATAAGGAAGTGAAAATATCAAAGCCATTAAAAATGGTTTTATACTGCAAGAGGGCCTGAATATTCTTAATCGTATTAGCAGGTAAATCTTGATCTATAGTTGTATCACTTGAAGTTTCAAAGCCGAAAGCTTGAACATCATTAGTTCCATTTGATTCTTCAGAGTTTTCATCTTTCGTACCAGACCACCTTGAAGTTTCACCGGGAGCTTTAATATTCGTGAAAAGTGGAAAGAGAAAGAAAGACCAAGTTGTTTCTGAAGAAGAATAGTAATTCATTCCAACTTGAACAATCCCCATTTCCTTAGGGTTCAAAGGATCATTTGACTCAGTAGGTACAAATTGATTTGCAGGTGAGTAGATAGTTGAAACACCCATCGTATAGATTTTCTTACCTCCAATGAGGTCAAAGTCTCCCAACGAGTGAATCCAATAGAGCTCATTTAATTCAAAAATATTTCTTGTATGATGATTATCCTGTAACGGGTTGCTAATACCGCGATAGGTATGCTCCTGAGTTCCATACTCTAACCAACCAGAGAGGGCCAAGTTTCCATTTCCAATTTTGGCACTACTTTCATATTTTATAATGCTTTCACTAACATTCTGATCATCATCAAGTCCCTCTCTCGGAGTTGGACTTTTAAAGAAAGTGGCATTACGAAAAGAAATTGAAGCGCTAGAATTCTTATTCCACCTCTGCCATAGTGATGTTTGCGCCATTTCAGTCTTGGCCTTGCTGACTTCTGCATCTAGCTCACCAAAGAGATCATCAACATCTTGACAGTAGAGACTCTGTATACAGAATATAAGAAGTATAAAATATCTCAACACTTTCTAACCTACTTGTTTTAGACTCATACTTTTCGTGTTCTTTTCTGAAACATTAGCAAGTCTTCTTCCTAGAATTTTAGAAATATTTAGAAATAGCTTGCCTGAAATAATTGGATGAATTTTTCTCATTGCATTCAATGAATTCCAATCTATTTCTAAGACATGGGCCTTATCGGAGGTCACTACAATATTAGCCGTTCTCTCCACTTCATTGACAAGAGCAATTTCACCAAAGACTTCTCCCTCTACCAGTTCAGCTAAAGAATGAGAATGTCCATCCTCATCAACTCTTTCTATCTTAACTCGTCCCTCTAAGAGAACATACATCCTTCTATCCATCTCCCCTTGATTAATAATTTTCACTCCGTTATCAAAGAAGTCGCTCTTACCAAGTAAGATCACTTTCTTAGTTTCAAACTTACTCATATTGGAAAAGAGTGGGGAATTTTCCAATACTTTTTCACCGATCTTAAGATTTAGAGTATCCCATATAGTAACTAACTGAGTTTTACTTAATAGAGCAGGAGTAATTAGAATATCAGCAATGAGTGCACAAATCATAACGATTGAAGCAAGAATACCAAAATGAATTATTGGTACAAAGTTACTCGTTGAAACGATCAGAAAGCCAGCAGCTAGTGCAATCGACGTTGTGAAAACCGGACGTATTTCACTTTTTAGAGTATGATCGATCGCCTTAATCCTGTCGTTATACTTCTTAAACTCAGAATTATAGCGCACCATAAAATGAACTGTATCATCAACAGCAATACCAATCGCAATTGCCGCGATCAAGGCCGTTCCGGTATTTAAAGGGATATCTAATAGCCCCATAAAACCAAAGAGGCAGAAGACGGGGAATATATTGGGAATAAGAGATAAAGCGCCCGCTTTAACATTTGTAAATAGCACACACATCATTATGAATATTATTCCAAGTAACATGAGTATCGACTCAACTTGTCCTTTTGCCATACTATCTGCAGCTCTATTGAGTAAAATCCCCTCGCTTATCAACTTCACAGATAAACCCGTGCCTTTTAAAATCTTAGGTATTTCTTCCTTGATTTCGTTAACGGCGTTCGTTAAATCAAAGGAAGAAGAGAGATTGTGATTTACAGTAATATTGGCCGACTTATAATCAGCTGTTACATATTGTTCTAGATCATCTCTAGTTAAAAATAATAAGTATTGAGAGATTAAGTCTTTTCGATCTGGTATCTTAAAATTTTTATCCCCTCCCCCTGCGAACTCTCTGTTGATTAGAGAAATTTGATTGGCAAGGGAGAGACTTGAATCAAAATGCCCTGTTCTTTTTAGGTAGCGCTGAATTTCATCAAGCTTCTTTATGTAAATAGGTTCTCTAAATTTATTTTTAAGATCAGACTCTAGAACTATATAAAAATTCGATGAGCCAGCTAAGTTATCCTGTACAATATTAGATTTAATTCTAATCTCTGAGTCAGGCTTAAAATAACCCATGAGATCATTGTCAACTTTGATTCTCATAATTCCAAATACTGAAGCTAAGCAGATAACCCCAGCTGAAATAAAAATAAGGTTTGGCCTTCTCTTAACGAGATCAAGCACAAAGCCATGAACGATTTGATAAAAGCCCTTTAATTCATTTTCTTCCGATGAAAAAGGACTCTTCTTTTCCCCAAATTTACTCAGGTAAGCAGGACAAACGGTTACAGTGATCACAAAATTTGCAAAAAGCCCAAATGCAGCGGCCATACCGAATTCTTTGAGCATCACCATATTATTTACTGAAATTGAAAGAAAACCTAAGAGCGTTGTCATTGAAGTTAGAAAAACGGCAGTACCAACCTTATTTCCCATATATTCAATTGCGCCAAGTCTTCCTTTACCTTCTTCAATTCCTTCAAAGTACTCGGAAATAATGTGCATATCTTCAGTGGCCCCCATTATTAAAAGAAGAGAGGGAACAATTGCAGTCAAAATTTGAAAGGGAACATCAATCGTTGTCATAAAGCCAATAGTCCAAATCACAGAAATAGTTCCTGTAATTACCGGCAGAGCAGCTCCATTAAAAGACTTTAAACCAATTATTAAAAGCACCAACAATACAAAAACCGC